>JAKSQR010000111.1 GCA_024404065.1 Clostridia bacterium
TGAATCTTGGATTTTCCAACTACGAATTATATTAAAGGATAATTATTATGAGCTTTATAAAATCTGTACTTATTGACTGTGGCAGAGGCTGGTATTCCCCTGCTCAGATTAAAGAAATAATTGATATAATGGCTAAGTGCAAGTATGACTATCTTATGCTTGGCTTTGGAAATGACGGCTTAAGATTTATACTTGATGATATGGCTGTAACAGCAGACGGCTGTACTTATGACAGTGATAAAATAACAAAGGGTATAATAAACAGCAACGATAAAATTTCACCTGATTCTATGGGTCAGTTTACCGAAAAGGATATGGATGAAATTATAGAATTTGCAGGCAAAAACAACATTGAAATTATACCTATGATGGATGTGCCTGGTCACGCAACTGCAATTACAGGTGCTATGTCAGAATGCAATATAGAAAACGCCTCATATATCTATAACACCGAAGATTCAAGCCTTGTAAATCTTAACAACTTATCAGTAAATATTGAAAATGAAGCAGCGGTTAATTTCACTTTGGCATTAGTAAAAAAATACATTGATTATTTTGATAAAAAAGGCTGCAAATATTTTAATTTCGGCTTTGATGAATACGGCGGAAATGCTTCAACTTTAACTGAGGATGTACTGAAAAAGATAAGTGATTTCTGCTGTAAATTATGTACTATGCTCCCCTCTCACATAGAGCCTATGGCTTTTACAGACGTACTTTCAAAATGTAAGAATTATCCTGACAATCTGATAGGCATAAACTGGATAGGTGGCAGCTTTGAAGGGCATAAAATGCTGAACGCAAACTGTGGCTGGTATTACGTGCTTGGCAACACAAATAAAAATACAGAAAGTGGCTGGAGCACTTATGAAACAGCTATGAAAAATGCAGCAGAAATACCTGTTACAAAGCAGATAAAGGACGACAGTATGCCTATTGGTTTTACATTTGCTGTATGGAACGATTTATATTACAGCCCTGAAAAATACATAAGCATAATAAAAGAAATAATGGAAAGCATAGCCAAAAACAATCCTGATTTCTTCTAAAAAAATAAGGCTCCTGAGGGGGCCTTTACTTATGAAAAAAACCTCTGTGATTTTGTAGTCACAGAGGTTTTAAGTTTATTAAAGTTTTCTGTCCTTCTGAAGGTTATCGTAATGAGGCTGCATCTTATCATAGATAACTCTTACAAGCTTCATATCTGCATTAAACCAATAGATTGCAAATGTACCTGCTATAAATAAAAGAAGAACAACAAGCAGCTTTAATATTGCTTTACAAAATTTACACATACTGTATCTCCTTACTTAGCAAGGCCCTTCTGACGGGCATATTCAGCAGCACCGAGAGCACCCATAAGCTGAGGGTCAGTGCTTAAATCTACAACCTTAATCTTAAGTACCTTTTCAATAGCCTGCTTTAAGCCATCATTCTTTGCACAACCACCAGTAAGTGTAATGCTGTCAGTAGCGCCTGCCTTCTTAGCCATAACAAAGCATCTCTTTGCAACTGCAAGCTGAATACCTGCTGCGATTTCATCCATAGGCTTACCTTCACCTACAAGTGAAATAACTTCGCTCTCTGCAAATACTGTGCACTGTGCTGTGATGGGAATTGTATTCTTTGCATTAAGTGAAAGCTTTGAAAAATCAGGAAGTGACATTTCAAAAGCATTTGCCATTGCCTCATAGAAACGGCCTGTACCTGCTGCACACTTATCGTTCATAGCAAAGTTTTTAACGGTACCGTCTGTATCAATTGAGATACCCTTAACGTCCTGACCGCCGATATCAATAATAGCTTTAACTGCGGGATTTGTTACATGAACGCCCATAGCATGGCAGCTGATTTCTGAAATGTTTTCGTCTGCCTGAGGAACCTTATTACGGCCATAGCCTGTACCGATAAGGTAAGCTAAATCCTTAGGTGATTTAAGGTCAGCAACCTGTGCTATTGCATCGTTAAGTGCGATTTCAGCACTCTGAACGGGGTTTATTTTACTACGGTTGGTTACATCTGCAACCATTTTGCCGTTTTCGTCAAGTATTACGCATTTTGTGTAGGTTGAGCCTACATCACATCCGCCAAAATATTTCATATCTATTACTCCTTACCAAGCTAATGTATCATCAAAGTCAACAAGTGTGGGGTCTACAGGCTCCTCCTGAAGAACGGTTGTCATATACTTATTAACCTGCTCACGCATATCTCTTCTTGAAATTGTACGGGGATCCATAAGGTCCTGAGCAACCCAGATAAAGTTGATACCACGCTCACGTGCCTGGTCATCAAAAATACCATTAAGGCCGTCCATACCCTTACAGGAAATCTGGTCGTACATAATAACTGTATCAATATTGAACTCTTCACAAATTCTCCAGAGCTCATCTACAACGTTTGCATAGCCACCCTTGGTGTGCTTTCTCATTGTAGTACGCTGAAGAGTTTTTGCGAATGTGCCAAGTGCTGCATCAAGGTTTTCTGTATCGTATCTGATATATGAAATCATTGTTTCCATATCCATAACTACATTGATGCCCCAGCAGTTTTCAAGCCAGAGTGCAAGGTTTGTGTAGTAGTTTGCAGGGCAGGACCATACAAGAGCTCTGTGGCGCATTTCCTTAGATACCATCTGCTTATTCTTGTAAGCATCAAGCATAAGCTTATTAACCTTTTTATCAATCTTGATAAAGCGGTCATCAACGCCACCGGAAATGTGGAAATAGAAAAGTCTGTAAAGCCAGAATGTAGCACCAGTCATCTGAGGATAATCAGTCTTGTTGATTTCCCACTTCTGCTCCTCATAATCAAGCTGCTGGTTGTACTGAGTCATAGCCTTGAAGAAAGCCTGCTCATCAAACTTCTCGCCCATCTGCTCTTCAATAAACTTAATCATTTCCTTTACTTCCTGAACGGCATATTCCTGAGGAAGCTCTTCATTATAACGAAGAGGAACACCAAGAACAAAGGTAGGAAGATTGAAGCGTCTGTCAAGGAAGGCTGAGTTCATAACTGAGCCATCGCAGGGCATATTACAGGTAATTGAACATTTACCAACGATGGGATAGTCGTCATTAACTGCAACGCCTGCCTCAGCTGAGGGAAGAGGACAAACATCTGCGGGAACACCATAGCTCTCCATAATATCAAGGTAAGGAGGTGTGATGTTCTGGTCTACCATTGATGAAAGGAAAATGGGAATGGTAGTTACGTGGTTATCCTTAAGATTGGGGAAGCCTGCCATAATCTCTGATGAAAAAATTTCATCAACATTAACGATTTTATCTGCAAGCTTAGGATTCTTGTGAAAATGCTTATCGTTTGCAAGAAGGCGACCAATAAGGTCTGTGGTGGGCTTAACAAGACCATTCATGTGAAGGTGTGTAATACGAAGCTGAGGGCCTCTCATACCTTCTGTGTGGCGGTCTACCCATGCGGGAGCGGTAAGATAGCTCATCATCCAGCGGTAATTCCATAAGCCCTGTACTGTGGATACGGGAGCTTTACCTGCCATCTTTATAATATCCTTCCAGGTGATAAGCCAACGATAATAGTCGTAGGCTGTATCGGAAACACCTCTCCACTCTCTGTGAATAAGATTACCTGTTTTATCTTCATGAAGGTCACCAAGGTTGCTTGGCTGATTTCTCCATATATTTTTAAGCTTTTCTTTAATCATTATTTGCCCTCCTTTTCCTTCTGAATCCTCTTGATTTCAAGGCTCTCAACGAAGGCCTGGATTCTTGTACGGAGCTGACCTGAAGCATTAGCTGTGTACTGACGGTCAACAGTTACTGAAGGAATGCCGTAATCCTGGGTAATAATCTGAGAAGCAAGAGCTCTTTCATAGCCCCAGTATTCGCAGAATTTAAGCTGCTCATAAACAACGCCTTCTGCCTTATAATCCTTGCAGAGCTGAGCTACATAGGATTTACGGCCATCAGTTTTGTCTTTGCTCATATATCTTGGGCACTGGCTTGTCTTCATATAGTGAAGGATAATATCCTCAAGCACATCGCCGCCCTCAGTAAGCTTGATTTCTTCTCTGCCGGGAAGTGAGCCGAAGCAGTAACGGTCTGCAACTACAAGTGCGCCTGACTCCTCAAAAAGCTTTGTGAAATCAGGGTCATCCATCTCTGAGCCTACTACGCATACACGGGCTCTGTATGGGCTCTTTGCATCGGGCTCACGGGTTTTAAGCTCCTCTGCAGTTTCCCTGAGCTTATCAATGATAAGGTACTTGGGGCAAACGTAAGAAACAAGGCAGATAATATGGAATTCGTGACCTGTGATTCTGGGATTTTCTTCTTTACGATATTCGCCGATTTCTGTGATAAGACGGCAAACTTCATTATGCTCTTCAACTGCCTTACGCATTGCATCCTCACTGATATCTACGCCGTAAACATCGTGAAGCTTATCAAGAACCTTTACCTGAATCTGATTCTTATAATGCTGAATAGCGTGGGGAGCAATCTTGAAGGGAACATCAGGAATTGCTACAAAGAATTTTTCGTTATCAACAAGATGAAGCATTTCAAAATGCTCATAAGCTCTGTTCATTTCAGAACAGGTTTCGCTGCCGATAAGTGCATCAAGATACTGATAACCGCCTTCAATACCTCTCTCAACAAGAGCCTTGGAGAAGCCGCAAAGGTAGGAGCTCATGTAGTAGGTTGCAATATCCATTGAACCGGTACGGGGAGCTCTGAGCCTTGAGCTGAAGCAGCCAGGCAGGTTGAGAAGAACCTCAGGAACATGGTAGCATGTGTAACCAAGTGCAAGCTTGCCATCAGCTTTTGCCTGCTGAACAAGCTCGTTGTTGGCTTCCTGAAGGAGATTTTCAAATTCAATTAAATACTTGAGATCTCTCATATTTCACCCTCACAAAATTGTAATTTTTTACATACATATTAATTATATACTTATATTTGCAATAATGCAATAAAAAATTAAGCCTGAGCCAAAATTTCTGACTCAGGCAAATTGATATGTTTATCAGTAATTGAATGAGGAATATGTTACATCGGTAGCAAGGTCTGTGGTTGCCTTTGAAACCTTTGCAATTGAGTACTTAACATCATAAAGCTCTGCACTCATTCTTAATGTATGTGAAAGGGAGTCAAATTTATGACCATCAACAGAGATTTTTGCTTTGATAACTACGCTTGTAGTCCAGTAATTTATGGTACCAACGGTTGCATCTGCATCAATAAGGCCCTGACGGATTTCCTCTGCGTCTTTATAATCAGCAGTAAATTTACCAAGTGAGCTTGATTTTTTGGAAAGATTCTTTTCGTTCTTTACTGTGATAGTGATTTCATAGTATTTGCC
>JAKSQR010000112.1 GCA_024404065.1 Clostridia bacterium
TCATACATTCTGTGTGGATATTGTTTTTATTTCGCTTATGCGCCAGTTGTAGCTGTCAACTGTAAGTATTGTGTCGCAGTATTCGCAGCGGGTGGTGTGGTTTATGCTTATGGGAGCGCCGCAGTTTGGGCATACTCTTGCATTAAGGCTTTCACCCTGCTTTGTAGCTGCACCGCTTTTACGCACAAGGCTCCACTCATAATCAGTGAATATTTCTGCGCTGTTACTGCCATTAAGAATTTTGCCTGTTGTGTCATCAATAAGCCACTCTGTACTGCGGGTGCGAAGGCGGGCAATTATAAGGTCCTTATCCCCTGCATTTTTCCAGCCTGCAATGGATGTATCAAGCACAGATGGATGGCTTATGCGAATAGATTTACTCTCACTTTTAAGTGTGATTTCATCCTGCTTATATTTTTCAAAAAGCTCCTCAGTAAGATAGGGGCTCATTGTGTCAATATCCTTTGCGGCAATGCTGCCCTGAAGCCTTAAATAGAGGTTAGTAAGCTTCTCATTAAATTCGCTTTCGTTAAATGTGGGGTCGGTATCTTTATAGGATTTTATATCAATAAGTGTTGCGGGGTTTGTGGGGGTGTCTGCCTGCCTGAGTGCGCCCGGATTATGCACCTGAGTTGCAGTGCCTTCGGCACTTACATTGCCGCTTTCAGCCTTACGCCTTTTTACTATTATTACTACGATAAAAATTATGGCACAAATTATAATCAATTTACCTGTCATAATACCACTCCTTTACTGCAATTTATTTTATTACAAGCTTTGGTATTTTTCAACAATTTTATTTATTTTTACCAAAGAATTTGTGGTTTGCGAAGGGTAACAAACACAACCTGTTGTGCTTTTTGAGCAGGAGTGTAGAAGTTGAAAAATCTATGCTTTTTTTGTTTATTTAGGCTGGCTTTTTTGGTATAATACACAGTACCGAAATATGTGCATAGGCACATATATAATATAGAAATTAAAAATAACAAATTAAGCAGGGTTCATTCGTGATGGCCTGAGCCTTGCATTATGTTGCTTTCACTCACAATGCGCCGAAATCTATTATTTGAGAGTGATTATTGATGTATTATTCCCTTAGCAAAAACTTAAAGAAAGGCGAATTTGCTGTGCCTTCAATAGTAGTTGACCATTTAAGAATAGTCAACGAAAATCAGCTTAAGGTGCTGCTGCTTATACTTGGCAAGGCTCCCCGTAATCTTACCATAAAGCAGATTGCAAAAGCCCTTATGCTGGATGTGGAAACAGCCGAAACCTGCCTGCAATACTGGGTGCTTACAGGTGTGCTTACACAGAGCGAAACTCCTGCTGAGCCCGCAAAATCCAAAGAAGAAAAAACTGAAGAAAAGGCAGAAGCCAAACCTCAGGAGCCAAAGAAATTTGTACCAAAGTCTCAGACCGAAAAGGCTGAGGAAAAGGCTGAAAAACCTCAGGCAAGTGAGCAGAAGGCAGAGATTGAATACTCACGCCCCTCTTCATCAGAGATTGCCACAAGAATGGACGAAAGCCCCGAAATTGCTACCCTTTTCAGGGAGCTTCAGGCAAAGCTTGGCAAAACTATCGGCTATGATGGTCAATGCACATTCCTGCTGCTTTATGACAGATTCGGTCTTTCTGCCGAAGTTATATTTATGCTTGTGGATTACTGCGTAAGTGTAAATAAAACAGGCTACAGCTATATTGAGGCTGTGGGCAAGGACTGGGCACTGCAGGAAATTGATACTATTGAGAAGGCTGCCGAAAAGATAAGCTCCTTAAATACCATTAACTCCTTCTGGAAAAAGTTTGTTGCTGCCACAGGCGTAAATAATCCCAAGCCTACCACCACTCAGCTTAAATTCCTTGAGTTATGGGTAGTTGAATGGAAGATGAGCTTTGACCTTATCATTTTAGCTTATGAGAAAATGACGGAAAACACAGGCAAGCTTAACTTTAAGTATATGAATAAAATCCTTATGGATTGGCACGAAAAGAAATATAAAACTGTAAATGATGTAGAGGTTGCCGAAAAGGCTCACACCGACGCAAAGAAGGTAACAAGCGGTGCAAGCAGTGAGGCATCCTACAGCATAGACGAGTATCAGGATACAAAAGCCTATAAAAAGCCTGAATACAAGAGGAAATATGTATGAGCTACAGTAAACAGATAATACTTGCCGCAAATCAGATAATTGCTGACAGAAGAGCAGAGGCTGAATCAATAAGCAATGTAAGGCACTTAAAAATTATATCCGAAATACCCAATATACCACAGTATGAGGCACAGCTTGCAAGCACAGGTGCTGATATTGTAAAGGCTATTGCCATGGGTGAGGATGCTGAAAAATTCATAAAAGAGCTGAGTGAGGTAAACCTGAGAATACAGGACTTAATCAAAGCGGAGCTTAAAAGCCACGGCTACCCTGAGGATTATCTCAAAACTCCCTACACCTGCAAAAAGTGTGATGATACAGGCTATGTAGGTGGTTACATCTGCGATTGCTACAGTCAGCTTCTTGAGCAGCTTAATAAAGAGGTTTCACTTGAGGCGCTTCGTAAGGTTTCCCCTGCGCAGCAGTGTAACTTCAAAAATTTTGACCTTAAATACTACTCAGATGAGATTAACCCCACCTACGGTGTTTCCACAAGAGAAATGATGGGCGATATTCTTGAGTATTGCAGGCACTACGCTGATGATTTTAATCCAAAATCAAACTCAATCCTTTTAAGCGGTGCCACAGGTCTTGGCAAAACTCACCTTTCACTTGCCATTGCAAATGTGGTGGCAGAGAAGGGCTACTATGTAGTTTATGGCTCAGCACAGAATTTATTCTCTGAGCTGGAAAGGGAAAAATTCAGCAGCAACAACAGCGGTGAGGCTGAGGCAAGGCTTATGGATTGCGACCTGCTTATAATTGATGACTTAGGCAGCGAATTCTGCACACAGTTTACAGTAGCTGAGCTTTATAACATCATCAATACAAGGCTCAATTTATTAAAGCCAATTATTATAAGCACCAACCTTTCAAATAAAGAGATTGAGCAGAAGTACACACAGCGTGTGCTGAGCAGAATTATAGGCTCTTACACTCCCCTTTATTTTGTGGGCAACGACGTAAGACAGATTAAAAGTAAAGAAGATTAAGGACCATAGATATGAATATTACTGCAAAACTTTGTGAAGAATTTAAGCTTCAGACCTGGCAGGTAGAGAATGTTACAAACCTGCTTGATGAGGGCAACACAGTCCCCTTTATTGCCCGTTACAGAAAGGAGCAGCACGGCACACTTGATGACCAGGTTATCCGTGAGCTCAGCGAAAGGCTTGAATACCTTCGTAACCTTGATAAAAGGCGTGAGGAGGTACGCAATCTTATTGCTCAGCAGGAAAAGCTTACTGATGAGATAAGCGCTGCACTTGATAACGCAAATACAGTAACCGAAATTGACGATATTTACAGACCCTTCAGACCAAAAAGAAAAACAAGGGCTTCAGTTGCTAAAGAAAAAGGTCTTGAGCCCCTTGCCATTGCCATATATGAGCAGAAGGCAGATTCACCCACTCCCCTTGAGCTTGCTGAGAGCTACATTGATGAGGAGAAGGGCGTAGAAACTGCAGAGGATGCCCTCAAGGGTGCCCTTGATATTATTGCAGAAAATATCAGTGATGATGCGGATATAAGAAGACGCCTTCGTAACCTTTTCACAGTGCTTGGTGTGGTTACATCAACTGCTGCAGATAAGGACGCAGAAAGCGTTTACACAAATTACTATGATTTCAGCGAGCCCGTTAATAAGATTGCAGGCCACAGAGTGCTTGCCATTGACAGAGGCGAAAAAGAAAAATTCCTTAAAGTAAGCGTTACTCTTGACAGAGTAAAGGCTGCAAATGTAATTACAAGCGCTACCCTTAACCCTGCAGGCTCACCTACAACTGAGGCTGTAAGAGAAGCAGGCGTTGACGCTTACGACAGACTTATTTACCCCTCAATTGAGAGAGAAATAAGAAATATGATGACCGAGAATGCTGCCGCAGGTGCTATCAAAGTATTTGCCCTTAACACAAAGGAGCTTTTACTTCAGCCACCCATCAAGGGCAAAACAGTTATCGGCCTTGACCCAGGTTACCGCACAGGCTGTAAGGTAGCCGTAGTAGACAAAACAGGCAAGGTGCTTGATACAGGCGTTATTTATGTAACCCACGGCGAAGCACAGAGAGATAAGGCTAAAGTAATAGTTAAAAATCTTATAAAGAAGCACCACGCAAACTGCATTTCAATAGGTAATGGTACAGCTTCAAAGGAAACTGAAATATTCGCAGCCGAAATCCTCCACGAAATAAGTGATGACGTAAGCTATATGGTAGTTTCAGAGGCAGGCGCTTCAGTTTACTCAGCAAGTAAGCTTGCTGCAAAGGAATTCCCTGATTATGATGTATCACTTCGTAGTGCGGTATCTATTGCACGCCGTCTTCAGGACCCCCTTGCAGAGCTTGTAAAGATTGACCCCAAGGCAATAGGCGTAGGTCAGTATCAGCACGATATGCCACCTAAAGAGCTTGACGCAGCCCTTGATGCAGTTATTGAGGATGCCGTTAACTCAGTAGGTGTAGACCTTAATACAGCTTCCGCTCCCCTGCTTCAGAGAGTATCAGGCATTAACTCTGCAATTGCTGCAAACATTGTGGATTACAGAGAGGAAAACGGCGAATTTACAGGCAGAGCTCAGCTTAAAAAGGTGCCTAAGCTTGGTGCAAAGGCATTTGAGCAGTGCGCAGGCTTCTTAAGAATTGCAGAGAGCAAAAATCCCCTTGATAACACAGGCGTTCACCCTGAAAGCTATGACGCTGCAAAAGAGCTTCTTGCTATATTCAACTACACTGCAAAGGATATAGGCACAGAGGAAATTAAAGCTATTAAAGCAAACATTGACCTGCTCGGTGCAGAGAAGGTTGCAGAGAAGCTTAAAATAGGTGTACCCACACTTAACGATATTGTTAAGGAGCTTATTGCTCCCGGCAGAGACCCCCGTGATGAGCTGCCACCACCTATGCTCAGAAGTGATGTAATGGATATTAAGGACCTTAAACCCGGTATGGAAATGAAGGGCACTGTAAGAAACGTTACAGACTTTGGCGCATTTGTTGACATAGGCGTACACGAGGACGGTCTTGTACACATTTCTCAGATTACAGATAAGTACATAAAGCACCCCTCAGAGGTGCTCAAGGTTGGTATGGTAGTTACCACATGGGTACTTAATGTAGATACAGTAAAGGGCCGTATCG
>JAKSQR010000113.1 GCA_024404065.1 Clostridia bacterium
CTCTTTGTGTTTTCGTCACGGTTAAAGGTTGTAAGTACAATAGGCTCTGCAGTGCCCCACCAATCAGGGCAGAAGCGACGGGTTTCAATAATAACATTTGAGTAGGTTACATTCTCTACGCAGCCGCCATCTCTTATCTGAATAGAAAGGCCTCTGTTTGACCTGCTGATAATACAGTTAGATACCACAAGGTTACGGAAATTGCCTACACCCTCAGTGCCTATTTTAATTGCGGCAGAGGTTGAAACAAGTGTGCAGCCGTCTACAATGATATTCTCACAAGGGCCATACTCTTCATTACCCTTTGAGGCTTTAAGGCAGATACAGTCATCTGCGCAGGTAATGTGGCAACCTAAAATGCGTACATTTGAGCAATGGTCAGGGTCAATACCATCTGAGTTTGCAACATCAAGGTCATTAAGAATTCTGATGCGGTCAATAAGCACATCATCACAGCCTGCGGGGTGAAGAGTCCAGAAAGGTGCATCAACAACAGTAAACTCTTTGAAAGTAATGTGGTTACTCTTTTCAATATACATTACTGTGGGGCGTGGATAAAAATCACCTGTAACGTAGTATTTATCCTTGCGCTTAACATAAGCGTGACCATTTGCATCAATAACGCCTTCACCTGAAATAGTGCAGTTATCAGCCTCATAGCCGTATATAAATACAAAGCTGGGCTTACCTGTAACAGGGTTGCCTATAAGGGCTGTTTTGGGGTCATTTATCATCTTATTAGGGCGGATATATCCGTTTATATCAGCAGTAGCCTTAAGCCTTGCCCCCTTCTGAATATGTAAATCCACATTTTCACGAAGGAAGATGGAATCTGAGTAATAAACCTTACCGCTCTCAAGCACTACTCTGCCGCCGCCGTTTTCACAGCAGTCATCAATAGCTGCCTGTATAGCCTTAGCGTCATTTGTAACGCCATCACCAACAGCGCCATAATTCAAAACATTATATTCTTTCATAGTATCTCCTTTATTCACCTGAAATAATGCAGGGCATTATATATATTTAATCCAACAAGCAACAGCATACATACTGAAAATACCGCTCTTATTGTTTTCTCGTTGAATTTTCTGTTAAATTTAGAGCCTATTATACCGCCTAATATTGCAGCAGGAAGTATAAAGCAAAGGGTTTTCCATTGTGGAGTATATGTGCTTATGCCATTCTTTGCAAACAAAGTGATAAGCTTTGTAATCTGTGAGAAAAATATAATTGCAACGGAGTAAACTGCGCCATCCCTTGCGTTGATTGAAAAGAAAAGGGCAATTACTGCTACATTTATAGGTCCGCCGCCTATGCCTAAAAAAGAAGCAAAAGTGCCAAGGCACAAGCCTACAAGCAAAATGGCAATTTTATTTTTTATCTTAAAAGACTTAAAATCCTTGCTCATATAGATAGCTACAAAGAGTAAAAGCACTGCAAGTATAACCGCCTGCACTCCCCTGACCATATTATCCTGATTAAAGCTTTTGCTTATTAAATCCACAAGGTAATTGCCAAGGTAACCGCCTGCAATTGAGCCCACAGCAAGAAAGGCTATAATATCCGTTTCAAACTTCTGCTTGCGCTTAATAGCCTTGCCTGTTGAAACTATGCTCATAGTAAGCACCGCTGCGCAGGATAAAAAATCGACCACAGTGCGTGGGTCTTTACCTATAAAGTCAAGCACAGGTTTTATAATAACACCGCCCCCGAGGCCTACAAAGGCGCCGAGGGTAGTAGCTATAAGTATTACTGCTGCATAAAGGGCTGCTATAAGCATTATTTCATTCTCTCCACTACTGATTTGAATGTATCTGCAATAATTCTCTGGGTTTCATAGCCCATAGAGTTGGTTTCGTGATAATGGTTCAGACCATTTTTATCCTTTGTGCCGTTTAAGAAGGGCTGTGTTTTATTAAGTATAAAATCATTAGGTGGCACTACATAGCCTGTCATATCGTTTGAATTGCCTACGGCTATAATGTCAGGGTCACCGCATATCTCACAAAGGGGTGTGGGGTTAATTTCAGGGCTCTTTTCAGTAGGAGCAACCTCTGCACTCATATATGAGCCATAAACTGTGGAAACGAAGCTTTCGCCGGGAAGCAGTACAAATTTCTGACCGCCTATAATCATATAGGTAAGCTCTGTTTCCATCATAATGCCTGTAAGTGAATCCTTGCAGGGGTATGCCTTAAAGCTCATACGCTTTAAGATTGCAAGCAGAGTAAGCACATAGTTATCTACATTAAGATAGAAGGGCTGCTGAATGTATTTAATCTCAGGCTTAAGCTCTGTTTCATTCTCAATTTCAAAGGAAGCCTCTGCTATCATTTTGCCCTGCAGCTTAACGCACTCAAGGTTATCATCTGAAAGATGAGCGCAATCCATAGCGCCGATAGCACCGATTGTGAATATTACATCTGCGCCCTTTTTCTCAGTAATAAGCTCACGCATAAAGTAGGGATATTCGCCGCTGAGCTTACGGTTTGCACCGCCTAATGAATTGGGATGACCACCGAAATTCATAATCCATATTTCGTTTGAGTTATCATCAGGAGCAAAACGAAGGCGGGTAAGATACTCGTGCTTATCAGTAAAGCCACGCCTTGTTGTAAGGCCATCCTTAATAAGAATACGGCCATTATAGAGCTTGCCTTTTTTACGGTTAAGGTATGCTTCCTCAGCCACTTTAAGGGACTTATTCATAAGCATTTCCATATATGCAGGGTCTTTGCCGTCTGCGGGGATGCTTGCAAAAGGTTTGCCCCAGTAGCCAAGGGTATCTATACCTGAATGGCTGTGAGTAACGCTGAAATTTATAAGCTTACAGCCCTTGATTATATCGGAAGCCATAATCATAGAGCGGATTTTATTTATCTCAATACGGGTCATACCGATGATATCTGCATTAAGCCATATCATACCCTCATCATTGCCGCAGTCTACCCATACTGCACTTACGTAAACGGGTGAAATTATACCATCCATTTTATGACCTGAGCCGTGACCTGCAATCCAGAAATCCCTGCCACTTTCAAACTCAGGCATAATCTCTGCCTTTGAGTAGCCTACCCTGTAGCCCTCACCTGTAATAGCATTACACTCAGCGGGAGCAATTTCGGGTGCAGGACCTTCTTTAGCAATCTTTTTGCCGTAGTTTCGGTCAACTTTTATAATTACTTTCATTACCTGGTCAAGAATATCCATAATATCTCTCCTTCAGAGTAATCAATCGTTTTTATCGTATCTTATAATCCCGTGGTTTTCAATATCGTAGGGTGGCAGGATGATGGGCGGAATGCCTGCACTTGCCGTATTTGTGGTTACAATAGCCTTTGCTATGGGGTAAAGCTCCTTGAAGCTTTCCACGTGAATTTTCTCTTTTTCAATATCTGTATTGTAGGTAAATGTGCCCTCAATTACAATTCTTACACCGAAAATCTGAGGGTTATCCTTATCGTAAGAGGTTGCCTCAATACGCCCTACGCATATATTGGTTTTAGAGTATTTCACATTGTAGTTTACCTTGTGGGTAAGCTTAATTTCCTTTGCCCCATCGTGCTTGTTGGCAAAGTCATACTCCGTAACCTTGTAGCCTTTTAATACAACATTAGCCATTATGATTCCACCTCAGCGCTGTCAAGCACCTGTGCTGTTTTAATTACGATAGGTGTAACGGGCTTGCTTATTGCACCGTCTGAGCCTAAGGTAAGCTCAACCTGAGTAAAGCTGTCTATTACTTCCATACCGTCTACAACTCTGCCGAATGCAGCATAGCTGCCATCAAGAGTTCTTGTGTAATTATCTGAGTAGCAGATGAAGAACTGGCTTGAGCCTGAATCGTAGCTGTCACTTCTTCTTGCCATGGAAACAACGCCTCTCTTGTGTGAGAGCATATTCTCTACGCCGTTAAGAGCAAATTCGCCCTTGATGGGGTCTGAACCGCCTGAGCCGTTACCATTGGGGTCACCGCCCTGAGCCATAAAGCCCTCACGAATTCTGTGGAAGGTAAGACCATCATAAAAGCCTTCCTTTACAAGCTTTTCAAAGTTTTTGCAGGTGATGGGAGCATACTCTGGGAGAAGCTCAATAGTAAAGGTGCTGCCATCCTCCATTGTAAAGAGAATTTTTGTGTGCTCTTCGCCATTTGTATTAAAATATGGGCTGTTTATTTCGCCATCATTTGCGTATTCGTTGGTGTTATCATCAGTTATATCATCACCCTTTGAGCCACATGCTGCAAAGGTAACCATAAGCAGCATTACTGAAAATAAAATACATAAAAACTTTTTCATTATAAGTACCTTCCTTTAACTGGTTATATATAATTTATAATATAATAATAAACTATAATAGTCAACTGATTTTTATTGACTTTATAATGGCTTGTTTGTATAATTATACTGAGGAAAGAGGTGCAAAAATCAGTGCAGAAAATCCACTTTGACACAATAGATTCCACTAACACTTTTGCAAGGGAAAATGCGGAGAATTTAACCACTCCTGTGCTTATAACTGCTTATGAGCAGACTAAGGGCAGAGGCAGGCACGGTAAAAGCTTTTTCTCCCCTGACAGCGGCATATATTTCTCACTGCTTTTTGAGGCTGACCCAAGCTTTGATTTAATAACCCCCGCCGCCGCAGTATGCACCTGTAAAGCAGTTAAAGAAATTTGCGGTATAGACGCCGATATAAAATGGGTAAACGACATCTTTTATAATGGCAAAAAGGTTTGTGGCATACTTACCGAAAGGTTTATAAGCAATAATAAAACCTACACTATTGTAGGCATAGGCATAAATCTTAACACCAAAGAATTCCCTGCAGATTTACCTCAGGCAGGCTGCCTCGGTGTAGATATTGATGGCAGAATTATCGCTGAAAAGGTTGCAGAATTACTGCTGCAGTATAACAGCTGTTATGAGAGAGAAAATATACTAAAAGAGTATAAAAACAGGCTTTTTATAATCGGAAAAGAAATAGATTATGAGCTTAACGGAGTTATATACTCCGGCATTTGTGCAGATATAAACTTTGATTGCAATCTTATAATAAAAAAGCCTGATGGAGATTATATTACACTTAAATCAGGCGAAATATCCATCAAGGTTAAATAAGGAGAAATTATGAAACTTAAGGTAGAAGACAT
>JAKSQR010000114.1 GCA_024404065.1 Clostridia bacterium
TTTCAATTACTACGAGCCTGTCAGCATTTCTGAGGGTGGCTAACCTATGGGCTATGGCAAAGGTTGTTCTGCCCTTTACAAGCCTTGCAAGTGCCTCCTGTATCTGCTCCTCAGTTTCAGGGTCAAGGGCACTTGTTGCCTCATCAAGTATAAGTATTGCAGGGTTTCTTAAAACTGCCCTGGCAATGGAGATTCGCTGCTTTTCACCGCCTGAAATGGTATGACCATCCTCACCTATAATGGTGTTATAACCATCTGGCATTTTCATAATAAACTGGTGGGCATTGGCCGCCTTTGCGGCAGCTACAACCTCACTTGGGCTGGCACCTGGCCTTGCATAAGCAATGTTGTCATAAACGGAGCCTGTGAATAAAAAGGTTTCCTGAAATACTACGCCAATCTGACTTCTGAAATCCTGCTGACCTATATCTCTTATATCGGTGCCGCCAATTTTAATTGCGCCCATATCCACATCATAAAGACGCATAATAAGGTTTATTACTGTGCTCTTACCTGCGCCGGAGTGACCTACAAGACCTATCATTTCGCCCTGCTTTACAGTAAGATTTATATCCTTCAGCACAGGCTCATAGGCTTTGTAGCCGAAGCGGACATTCTCAAATACAATATCACCATCAAGCGTTGCAGGTGCAGGCTCTTTAGCATCGGTCATATCCTGATTTTCATCCACAATTTCAAAAATTTTAATAAGGCTTGTGGTAACCTCACCAAGCCTTCTGGGAAGTGATGACATCCATCTTAATGGGCCGTAAATGTAGGCTAAGAAAAGGTTAAATTCAAGCAGCTCACCAATCTGAATCTGCCCGGATACAACCATTTTGCCGCCAAAGTAAAGCACTAAAAATTCGCCTATGCCCATAAAGAAGGAAAGCAGAGGGAATACTAACGCCCAAAGATGCTCATTACTTGCAGATACATCTGCAAGCTTTTTGGAAACGGCAGAGAATTTTGCAATTTCCCTTTCCTCACTGCCAAAGGTTTTTACTACCCTTATGCCTTTGACAATATCGTGAAGAATAGAATTTTCTCTTGAGCCGCAGCGCCACTGTCTTTCATACCTTACACGGATAAATGCCCAGAATTTGCTTATGGCAAAAAGTACGAATGGCACAGGCAGTAAAACAATAAGTGTAAGCACGGGGCTTATGCTTAAAAGAATAACAAGTATTACTATAAACATTACTATTTTTTCAAGCAGATACAGGCCCTGCTCGGTAATGAAATTTTTAACTGTTTCTGTATCACGTGATACACGCTTCATAAGGTCACCTGAGGTTTTGTCCGAAAGGGATGCAACACTCATTCGCTGGACCTTATCATATACCATTATACGCAAATCATCAGAGAGCTTACCGCTGGTGCGGTTAGCAATCCGCTGGCTGATTATGCTGAAAACTCTGCTTAAAAGCTGAGTGCCACCAAGTAATATGGCAAGCTTTATAACACCCTGCACCTTTGCGTCTGCAGTAATGGTATTATTATAAAGATAGCCATCTACAATTCGCTCATTTATAACGGGAAGCACAGAGGAAAGAATGGATGAAAGCATTACAAAAAAGCCTGCAAAAATAAGCACAGAAGCATATGGCCTGGCAATCTTTAACAGTTTTTTGAAAAGGTAGGATTTCTCTACGCAGAAAAGACATGTGCTTATACCCTTTGCATAGTGTCTGCCACACTTGGGGCAAACCCTGAAGCCCTCTGTAAATAATTCGGTCTGCTCGCCTGTAGAAAGATAGTGGTTTATAACCTTACAAAATTCGCCTATCTGCTCTACGCAATTCATTGAGTAACGGCAGACAAAGTTACTTTCACTCATATCCTCAGGTGAATCAACTGGCACAATCTCAAGAGTGCCGCAGCCTACGTATGTGCGCAGTATAAGCTCCCTTGCGTTTTCAATTGTATTTTCAGTAAGCACTTCTCCATTGCAGATTGCTTTAACTGTGGTGCCGTCAAAAATCAACTCGCCGTCACACATCTGCCCATCAGGGCTTAAATCAAACTTAACTGTAAGCTGCATCAATTCACCTCCTTATGAGTTAATCAGCAATATTTTAATACAAATACGGCTCTATCTTTCGTCTGCTCTTTGCAGGGATATTTTCAAAATCAACTATACGGTAACGGTTACCATCTACATCAATCAGGTCAAAGCCCTCACCGTGATAGCGGATATTCCTTGAAAGATTTTTAATGGTAAAGGTCTTTTTCCTATCCCCTATTTTTACATCAAAATAGAAGTGACCAAATTTTTCGGTAATAGAAATAATCTCAGTAATAACAGGGCTGAAATAGCGCTGATTAAGCTCGTTATTTATAAGCTCTTTCTGCTCGTCACTGAATATATCAATATTTTCAATAATGCCAAGCTCTTTTTTCTCAATATCAGCTATACAGATATACTCATTGGGGTAGGTTAAAGGCATTGCCCTTGCGAGAATTACTCTGTTGTAGGTTTCCCCTTTTATCTCTGCCCCGAGAAATCCTTTTTCAGTAGCAAAAAATTTGCACTCTGAGGGTGTAATATATTCAGTTTTAAGGGTATCCGGAGATATGGTCTGCTTATTTTTCTCCTGATTCATTACTGTCACCCTCCTCTTCAAATGGATTTCTGTAGGTATCCTCACCGATACCTATTGTTTTAAGAGCCTCATTCTGAATTTCATAAAGTCGCCAGAATTCGCCCTTCATATCAATAAGCTCATTATATGTGCCGTATTCTGTTATTTTGCCCTCATCAATAACTGCAAGGTAATCTGAATCCCTTAAAGTTGAAAGCCTGTGGGCAATGGCAATGGTTGTACGCCCCTTTGTAAGAAGCGAAAGTGAATTCTGAATATTCCGCTCAGTTTCCGTATCCATTGCGGCAGTTGCCTCATCAAGTATGAGTATTTTAGGATTCTGAATAATAGTACGTGCAATGGATATACGCTGTTTCTCACCGCCTGAAAGACGCTGACCGCCTGCACCCACTCTGGTCTGGTAGGCATCAGGTAATTTCATAATAAAATCGTGGGCACATGCTGCCTTTGCTGCGGCAATAACCTCACTCATAGTAGCATCCGGCTTTGCGTATCTTATATTATCCGCAATAGAGCCGATAAACAGATAAATATCCTGTGAAACAAGGCCTATATTTTTGCGTAAATCTGCAAGTTTAAGGTCCTTTACATCTACACCGTCAATTTTTACACTGCCCTCTTTGGCATCGTAAATACGGGCAATAAGGTTAGCAATGGTAGTTTTGCCTGCACCTGTCTTACCTACTATGCCAAGCATATCTCCGCCTTTTACAGATAGGGTAAGCTTATTGATAATAGGCCTTGCAGGCTCATACTCAAACTCAAGCTCAGTTATATCTACATCGCCTCTGATATTATCAAGGCCTACTGCATTTTCTTTTTCAGTTATTTCAGGCTGAGCATCACATATTTCAAACACACGCTGTGCTGAATCTGCACACCTTGCCCACCAGTTGGATATCCAGGTTAAAAAGCCAACAGGCTCCTTAAGCATTTCAAGGTAAACTACAAACGCAAGCAAACTGCCTGTGGTCATACCTCCGTCACCCTTTGCAACCATTACACCACCTGCACCGATAATAACTGTTGTAAGCAAAAGCACAAGCACCTCAAGCAGAGGGTAAAGTGTAGCCTCGGTTACATTCAGCTTAATTTCCGCATCCCTTGCGTTGTGGCTTACCTCGCTGAATTTCTCATACTCCTCGTCCTCTTTGGCAAAGGCTTTGATTATACGCTGACCATTGATATTATCACTGAGCATAGAGCTTACCTTTGAGTGATAAACCCATACTCTGTGGTGCATTTTATGGAATAACCTGTCACCAAGCACTATTACTACGCCAAGAAGTGGTGTGGCAAGCAGCACAAAAAGTGACAGCTTTACATTCATCCTGAACATTACAATCAGCACACCTATAAGGGTGGCACAGTTTATAACAAGCCTTGGTACACCGTCTGTAAAGAACCAGTAAATATTATTTGCATCCCTCATAACTCTATCCATAAGTGAGCCGGTCTGACGGGATGAATAGAAGCTTACAGAAAGCCTCTGCATAGCTTCAAAAATTTTAAGCTTTATGCTGTACATTACATTTTGCATAACCGTTGCTGACATATAATCCTGCACCATAGTTATGCCCATATTAAGTACCCTGATGCCTAATACAGAAAGCACAAGCACACCAACCGCCTTAATAAGCTCACCCTGCTGTGAGCCATTGGGGTTAGCAAGTATATCATCATATAAAGCACGGGTGCTGATTTGTGGCACTAAAATCTGTACTACGGAGCCTATAATCATAAAAAATATGATAAGGGCAATTTCGGGCACATGACCGCCGAAAAACTTAATAAGCCTTACTGCTGTGCCGCTTGTTTTATTGTGCTTACGGCAATAGTCCTTATCAGGTGGGCAGGGAGCTCCGCATTTTTTGCACTTACCCTCAGGTGGTGTATCATCGTGTGGTATTTTTGCCTCGCCTGTTTCCTTCATTGAGTTGAAGGCTTTACATAAATTTTCAAACTTACCGATATTGCCGATTGAAAAATAGAGAAGGGGCTCCTGTATGCCGTCTTTGGACATAATGAAACGACCCGTTGATACATATCGCTCCGTCTGAAGCTCATCAATATCATCAACAGGTATTGCTCTTATCTCTTCAATTGTAAAGGCGGGCTCAAGGGGATGATGCTTTTTATTAAACCATTTTTTGGTTTTAACAAGCTCCTCTGTGCCCTTTGCTATGTAAAGACCTTTTTCGTCAAAAAATATAAAGGTATCTTTATAGCATGCCTGCTCATCCATATCTCCACGGCAGGAATAAATAAGGTTATGGGTACTAAGCCCTGCAAACTCAAGTGCCTTGCAAAGCTCAGGATGAAATTTCCAATTTTCCTCAGGGCGGTGACTGTGCCCCTCCATCGGTTTCTTACCCATTTTAACCTCTGTTATTATAAGTTGCCTGTGATTATAACACTTATTTCTGCTGAATCAAGAATTATTTACCTTAAATGCAAAAGTGTTGATAAAAACAGCTATTTCATAAGTTTGCTTTGTGTTATAACACATTTCTGAAGTAAAGACCCCTTGTGTAATCA
>JAKSQR010000115.1 GCA_024404065.1 Clostridia bacterium
AAAAAGCAAAGAACCCGCTTGCGGCAGCGGGTTCAAAGCTTATGGGGTTGAATTGAGGAGGGGTATTTGCTTTTTCGGTCCGGGTTGCGGCTCCCGTTCCGTTGTTTATATAATAACCCCTGAATGTAAACAAATTATGAATTAAAAATTAACCTTTATCATATATTTTGTTACAAATATTCATAAATTGAACCGAGTTACAGTTTTAATTCCAATGTAACATTAAAATTGAGTTGCCTTTACTATAATCCTGCCTTTTTTACTTACACCGCCAAGGTCATTTATTATAAGCCTGCCTTTATGGCGCATTACAATTTTATCCCCTTCGTTTATCCTGCGGTCAGGCTTAAGGCACTCAACATCATTTACAAATACAAGCCCATGCTCAATGGCTTCAGACGCCCCTGTGCGGGAAACACCAAAGCAGTTTTTGATAATGCTGTCAAGGCGAGGGGAAGATACTGTAAATGAAACGGGTGTGCCCTGTGCTTTAGTAGATTTTTCAACCTGAGAGGGGAGCATTATTTCAATTTTAAGTGTGCCTCTGCCGGCTTTATCAAGGTTATCTGCAATATACTCAGCCATGCCTTCGGTTACTGCCATAAGGCAGCCCCCATCATTTACAAGTATATCACCGGTTACATTTCTGTTTATGCCAAGCCCCATTACCGCCCCAAGATAATCCCTGTGACCAAGAGGCTTTGAGAATTTATCCTTAGTGATTTTAAGTATGCGCAAAGGGCAATCCTCAGGATTCTCTGCAAAGTAATTTACTGCATCTGTCTCAGATTTTACATAGGTATACTCCGGCATAAATACCGCCATATTTCTTTCAGCACCATCAAATCCGCCGTAAAAAATGCGGGTAACATCTGCAGGCACTTTAACAGCGGTAGCAAGGCTTTTTTCGTGCATATCAAGAAAGGCGGAGCAGGTAATCATATTAAGATTGTCGCATTTTGCAGCCTTCTCCTCAAGGTTTGAGAGAAGGATTTTTTCTTCCGCTGTCAATTTTCGTAAACCTTTACTATCTCAGCAATATACATCTTGTGAAGGTCAGAGCCGTCAGCCTTGTAGTTGCCCTTAACTGCAGGGTCAATAAAGCTATCCTCAGTAATAATCTGTGATGCCATAGTTTTACAAACTAATGTATACTTTGCCTCGCCGAAAGTTACTGCACCATCAACTGTTACGGGGGTAAGACCTGCCTCCTTTACCTTGTCGCAATCTCTGCCACTCTTTCTGCCACAGATAGTAAGGGCAGGGCGCATTTCGCTGCCATAGAATGAGAGGGTGAATGTCTGCTCCTTCTCAAGAAATTCGTAAGTATATCTGTTAAGTCTGATAAAAATGAAGGCAGCATCCTTGCCCCAGATTTCACCAAGAGCGCCCCAGCTTATAGTCATTGTGTTAAATGAATCAGGTGTGCCTGCGGTTACAAGACCCCAACCGTCAGAAATAATCTCCTGTGCGCTTACCTTAATATCTCTTATGTTTATTTCTTTCATAGCCATTCTCCTTTGAAATTTTTACCCTGCAATTATAACCTAAATGCCGCAGGAATTAAAGGGCTTATAAGGTTAAAATATATAAAAATAATAAAAAGATTGATTTTACTGTGCTAATGTGATAAAGTAATAGCATAAAATTATAGGAGTGATATTTATGTTCAAAAAGATTTCCGCAATTATCCTCGCAGTTATTATGGTAGCAGTTTGCTTCGCAGGCTGCGGTGCTAAGTCAGATGCTAAAAAGCTTATCGTAGGCTTTGACGCAGAATTCCCTCCCTACGGCTTTATTGCTGAAGATGGTTCTTACGACGGTTTTGACCTTGCTTGCGCAAAGGAAGTTTGCGACAGACTTGGTTGGGAATACGAAGCAGTAGCTATTGACTGGGACGCAAAGGACAGCGAGCTTGCATCAGGCAACATCACTTGTATCTGGAACGGCTTTACATACACAGGCCGTGAAGATCAGTACACATGGTCTGATCCCTATGTAGATAACTCAATCGTAGTAGTTGTAAAGGCTGACAGCGGCATTAAGACCCTTGCAGACCTTGCAGGCAAAACAGTAATGGTACAGGCAGCTTCATCTGCAGCAGATGCTATCAACGGCGAAGATTCTGCAGAGCTTAAGGCTTCCTTCAAAGAGATTGTTGAGCTTAAGGACTATAACACAGGCTTTATGGAGCTTAACCAGAATACAGTAGACGCAGTACTTGTTGATATAGGTGTTGCAAACTATCAGATTGGCGACAAGGCTGATGAGTATGTAATCCTTGACGAGGCAGTTTCTGCTGAGCAGTATGCAGTAGGTTTCCTTCTTGGTAACACAGAGGACAGAGACGCTGTAAACAACGTACTTAACGAGATGAAGGCTGACGGCACAATGGCAACTATCGCTGAAAAGTATGTAGATGCAGGCCTTGTAATTGATAACCTTATTCTTGACTAAGAGATAATAAAAACCAATAATTCTGAGGCGGAAGCAGGAAACTGCTCCCGCCTTATGATAGTTAATGAGGTAATATAATGACCGTTTCAAAAATGGTGCTTGAGCTTGCAATAGCGTTTGAGCAGACAATTTTAATATTTTTACTTACACTGATTGGCTCACTGCCTCTTGGTCTTGTAGTATATTTTTGCAAAAAAAGTAAGGTTGCCCCTATAAGATGGATAACTGAGCTTTATATTTCTATAATGAGAGGCACTCCCTTAATGCTTCAGCTTATGGTTGTTTACTTCGGACCAAGCCTGCTGTTGCATATTTCTGTACCCTCAAACTGGCGATTTATGGCAACCATAGTAGCCTTTGTAATCAACTACGCAGCTTACTTTGCAGAGATATACCGTGGTGGTATAGAATCCATACCACAGGGTCAGTATGAGGCTGCACAGGTGCTTGGTTACAGCAAACTGCAGACCTTCTTTAAGGTAATACTTCCTCAGATGATAAAAAGAGTAATACCCCCCACAACAAATGAGGTTATCACTCTTGTAAAGGATACATCACTTGCATCAACCTTAGGTGTAGTAGAAATGTTTACCAAGGCAAAGCAGATTGCAGTTGCCCCCAAATCACCCGGTATGCTTACATTCCTTGCAGCCGCAATATTCTATTATATCTTTAACTTCATTGTATCCGCATTTATGAAGTGGATTGAAAAGAAGCTTAATTATTACAGATAAGGAGGGGTAGAGAATGAATGTTTTGAAAATGGAGCACATCAGCAAATCATTTGGTGATAATCATGTGCTTAAGGATATCTCCCTTACTGTTGATAAGGGCGAGGTTGTTTCAGTTATCGGCCCTTCCGGCTCAGGTAAATCCACATTGCTTCGCTGTGCTACCTTCCTTGAAACCTTAGATGGCGGCACACTTTCCTACCTTGGTGAGAATGCTGCATGGATGGAAGACGGCAAAATAAAATACGCAAAAAATCTGAAGCCCTTCTACAAAGATTTTGGTCTTGTATTTCAGAGCTTTAACCTTTTTCCACACCGTACAGTGCTTAAAAATATAATTGATGCACCTGTTTCTGTGCAGAAAAGAGATAAGAAAGAAGTAACAGCAGAGGCTATGGAGCTGCTCAGAAAAATGGGCCTTGAGGATAAGGCAGATTTTTATCCCTATCAGCTTTCAGGCGGTCAGCAGCAGCGTGTATCCATAGTAAGAGCCCTTGCTATGAAGCCTGAAATACTTTTCTTTGATGAGCCTACATCAGCCCTTGACCCTGAGCTTACAGGTGAGGTGCTCAAGGTTATAAAGCAGCTTGCAGAGGAAAAGATGACAATGGTTATCATAACCCACGAGATGGGCTTTGCAAGAGCCGTTTCTGACAGAGTTATATTTATGGATGGCGGCGTAATAGTTGAGCAGGGTGATCCCGAAGAAGTATTTGGCAACACTCAGTCAGAGCGTATGAAGTCATTCTTACAAAACTACAATAAAGACTAAAATAACCCTGCAGGTCTTCCTGCAGGGTTTTGCTTTTGCTATAAAATTATTATTCAGCTTCTGTATTTTCTTCTGTTTCAGCAGGGGTATCCTTTGCAGCAAGCTGCTCAGCGCCGTACTTTAATATAAATGAAATTAAAATACACATAACGCCTGCTGTAACAGAGCCTTCACTGTCGTAGCTGATGTTTTCAGGCATCTCGGCAGCGAATTTTACAATGCCTATTACTATTTCGCTTATAGTCTGGCAGGCAAGGGGTACAGCGGCGGTTATAATACCAAGGCGAAGTAATTCCTTTGCGCCTTCAAAGGTGAAGGGTGTGCCTGCTTTAAGCTCGTTATCAAAAAACTGATAAGCATATTTGCTTACTACAATCTGACCTGCGCAAACCAATGCACCTGCAATTAAGGTAGCGCAAAGCTCTTTTGTGCTTATTCCGCTTGCGTCAGAAATAAGGGGCATTATTTCCATACCACCTATTTTGAAGCTGTGAGTGAGGCCCGCAAAAAAGCTGAGTGCACCAACACCGCAGAAGCAAACGCCTATAATGCTGCAAACGTAAACTATTTTGCTCAGGATTTTTGCTATGGTTGCAAAAACCTTTAATACTTTAAGTGATTGAGATTCCATTTCTATATCTCCTTATATCATATCACTAATACAGGTGAAACTCTCCCGATGTTTAAGGCATCGGGAGAAAATTTTTATTTATTTGTAAAGGGGACCATAAGCTGCACAAGCTCTGTAATCTGCACCCTCAAGGTCCTTAGTGCCGAATGCACCCCAGCAAGCGGGACGGAAAATCTTTTCGTCAGGAACATTGTGAAGTGCTACGGGAATGCGAAGCATGGATGCCATAGTAATAATATCTGCACCGATGTGACCATAGCTGATAGCGCCGTGGTTTGCACCCCAGTTATTCATAAGGTCATAAGCTGATTTGAAGGGACCTACGCCGTTGCATCTTGGTGTAAACCATGTGCAGGGCCATGTGTAGTCAGTTCTCTTCCAGAGAACATCTGAAACCTCATCAGGAAGGTTTACAGTCCAGCCTTCGCAAATCTGAAGTACGGGGCCAAGACCCTTAACTATATTAAGACGAATCATAGTAGCAGGCATTTCAGCTCTTGTAAGGAATCTTGATGAGAATCCGCCGCCTCTGAAGTA
>JAKSQR010000116.1 GCA_024404065.1 Clostridia bacterium
GAAAACAGCCCTATACTTTGTGAGAATGCAAAGCAGAAGGAATGGTATACACCTGAGGTTGAAAATATTTACACCCCATTTATGGAAGGTATAAAAGCAGAGTGTGGCTATATCCCCGCTTACATTCAGATTGCCACCCTTTACTTTGTATGGGCAAAGTATAACTGCAACTTTTTTGAGAGAAACAAGGATGCACTTACAAGAGATGAGGCATTTGAACTCGACGATAAGGTTAATAAGTTTTTAACCCATATTGAAGATAACATCATATTCCAGAATATTCCCTGCAAGTATGTTATATCAAGAAGCCTTAAAATGCACTTTTATAAAGGCAAGTGTAAAGAGCTTGGCGTAAAGCCTGCAGGTGCAAAGGTTATTGAGGCAGGCAAATACGAAAACCAGCTTGTGCTTGATAATGAAGAATACAGAATGCACTCAAAGGAATCAATTGAGGCAGCAGAAAGCCGACAGGATATACTTGATATCTGTACTCTTGGTTTAACATATAACCAGAAAATAATTGTAAAAGTTATAGATTTTATAAATGGTAAAATTGAGCTTGATGCTGAATTTCCACCCTATCTGCTTGAAACAACAGACTATAAATTCTATGCAAAGATTGACGATAAATATATCGACTACAAAGAAACAAAGCTTTACTCATCAGAGAAATTCTTTGGCATTACAATAAGCAGAAGACGCACCTTCCATTTATCAATACCCATTGATGACCTGCTTGATAAAAAGCTTGTATTCGGCTTCATCATTGATGGCAAGGAGTACAATGTAAACTACAGCTTTAAGCGTGCTTACTCAAAAATTTCTGACAGTAATGCAGCCTATTGCAAGATAAATAAAGAGCGTGTGCTAATATACAAGAAGGGCGCAATTTCAGTTAAAAAGCTTAACCCCGTAAAGCATATCGGTCTTGAGCTTAAATTTGCAGCATACAGACTGCTTAAAACAAATGTATCTGTATGGCAGAGAATTACAAACCTGTTTATAAGATTTATTTACTGGCTCTGCTACCCCTTCCTTCACAATAAGCATATATGGATTACCTTTGATAAGCTTTACAAGGCAGGCGACAACGGCGAATATATGTTCCAGTATTGCCACAAGATTGATTGCCCCGCTGAGGTTTATTATGTAATAAGTAAAGACTCCCTTGACTATCAGAGGCTTAAGGCACAGCACGGCAAATATATACTTATACAGGGCAGTATTAAGCTGAGGATTTACGCTTTGTACAGCGAGGTAATACTTGCTACCCACTCCACAGTATTTAATTACCTTGGCTTCAACTCCAAAACAAGAGTATTTTTCATAGACCTTTTCAAGGCAGTTATTGTATGTATTCAGCACGGTCTTACAATACAGAAAATTGCACAGTACCAGAACAGAGTATTTGACGATACAAGGCTTTACACCCTTGCATCAAAGTATGAAAAGGAAAACTGTGAAAAGGCACCCTACGATTTCTTTGGCCCTGAGCTTAAGCTTACAGGCCTTGCAAGATATGACGGACTTAAAAACAATGACCAGAAGCAGATTCTTATTACACCCACATGGCGAAGAAATGTTGTAAACCAGGGCATTGCTTTTATTAAGAAAACACATAACGACACCTTTAAGAGCAGTGAATACTTCAGGCTTTATAATAACCTGATAAATGATGAGGCTCTTATTGAAAGTGCAAAGAAATCCGGCTATAAGATTATTTACCTGCTCCACCCTGCTATGAGCTCACAGGCAGAGGACTTTGACAAGAATGATTATGTTGAAATAATGCAGGCAACCGGTGATATGAGCTATGAGAAGATTCTTACAGAATCCTCACTGATGGTAACAGACTACTCAGGTGTACAGTTTGACTTTGCTTACCAGAGAAAGCCTGTTGTTTACTACCACCCCGATACCCTTCCACCTCAGTATGAGGCAGGCGGACTTATTTACGAAACTATGGGCTTCGGTCCCATCTGCCGTAACCACGAAACACTTATTACCACACTTTGTAACTATATGGATAACCAGTGTAAAGCAGAGCAGTTATATGTAGAGAGAAGCGATGATTTCTTCTGCTATGATGACTTTAATAACTGCGAAAGAATTTATAACGAGGTTGTTGCATTTTTAGCAAACAAAGCTAATTTCTGATAATTCATCAATTACAGGAGATAAAGTAATGGATAAGGTCATAGAGCAGTCACCTTATGCAGACGCAAAAGGCAGACTGTATTACTACGATAATGCCAAGTTTATACTCATTTTTCTTGTTGTGCTTGCACACGCCATCTCCCCTTTCAGAGAATATGGTGAAAGCAAAGAAATTTTTATGTACATCTGGCGTGTGATAAACACCCTGCACATGCCCTGCCTTATATTTATTTCAGGCTTTTTTGCAAAGAAATTCATTGGAAAAGGCGGAGCAATAAAGGTACAGCGTGTTTTCACATACGTTATGTACTATGCATTTGCACAGATAACCGTAGGCCTTTTTGAAACTAAGGTTTTAGGTCAGTACATAGGCTTCTCATTTTTTAACCCACGCTCATCCCTTTGGTTTTTAGCCTGCCTTATATGGTGGTACAGCTTCCTGCCATTGGTAGATAAGATTAAGCCTGAGGTAATGATACCCGTTGCATTTATACTTGCGATGGCAATCGGATACGACCAGAAAGTGGGCAACTTTATGTCCATTTCAAGGGCAATTACACAGTACCCCTTCTTCCTTTGCGGTTACTACTTTACCCCTGAAATGTTCAGTAAGATTTACAGTAAAAAGGGTAGAATTCTTTCAATACCCATTGGACTTGCTTCACTTGGTATATTTGTACTGATAAATATATTCTTTAAGCCCTTTGGTAATTTAGCCACATCAGTAAACCGTGTTATTACCTGTAATTATAACTACAACAGCATATTTGCAAATTCACGTGTACCCGTTGGATTTGGATTTTTAACACGTCTGGCATTTTTCCTGCTTGCAGCAGGTCTTTGTTACACATTCCTTGCGTGGACACCACGCAAAAAGCACTTCTTCACCAAATACGGTGCAAGAACATTGGCAGTTTATATTTTGCACAGGTACCTTTACCTTGCTTACAGACAGTATGAGTGGTTTACAATTTTTGACAAAGCACCATACCTGAGATGGGCAATAATACCTGTTGCATTTATAATAACCTTTGTATTCTCAACCTATCCGTTCTGGTTACCATTCAAGTGGCTGGGTCAGATAAAGATTACAAAGCTTTTAAAAGACAATAAACCCAAAAACGCCGAAGAGAAATCTGAGGCAAAAAACTAATGGAGATGATACTATGAATTATGCAGTAATTTTTGCCGGTGGTACTGGTCAGAGAATGAACACAAAGAATAAGCCTAAGCAGTTCCTTGAGCTTAACAACAAGCCCATCATCATTCACACAATTGAGTATTTTGATGAGCATCCTGAAATTGATGGCATAGTAGTAGTATGTCTTGAAGAGTGGATTCCTTACATGGAAAAGCTTCTTCAGAAATTCTGCATCAATAAGGTGCTCAAGGTTGTAAAGGGTGGCGACACAGGTCAGCACTCAATCAGAAACGGCCTCTTTGCTCTTTATGAGAATGAAAATGTACCTAAGGATTCTATCGTACTTATTCACGATGGTGTACGTCCTCTTATTACACCTGAAATTATTACAGACTGTATTGAATGTGCTAAGAAAAACGGCAACAGCGTTACCGTTACACCTGCTACAGAAACAATTATCAGCGTAA
This sequence comes from Clostridia bacterium, assembly GCA_024404065.1. Taxonomy (GTDB): domain Bacteria; phylum Bacillota; class Clostridia; order Oscillospirales; family Acutalibacteraceae; genus CAG-177. The sequence goes on from JAKSQR010000116.1 coordinate 3,766, forward strand.
ACGAAAACGACGAAATCAAGGAAGTTATGGACCGCTCCATCTGCAGAATGGCACGTGCTCCTCAGTGCTTTGTACTTGAGGAAATTGTTGAGGCACACCACAAGGCAGATGCTGAGGACTTCAGCGCTATTGACTCTGCTATGCTTATGAGCCACTATGGTGCTACCCTTCATGTTGTACAGGGTCCTCCCGAAAACATTAAGATTACTACCCCCTCTGATTTCTACATCTTCCGTGCAATCACAGAGTCACGTGAAAATGCACAGATTCTCTGATAACATAAGGAGTATTTATGCCAAGTAATATTGAGATAAATGATATTAAGTCAGTAGTCAGCGACCCTATCTGCAAGGAGCTTTTCGGCGCATCCGTGCTTATTACAGGCGCTACTGGTCTTATAGGCTCATTCTTTATTAAAAGCCTTATTGAGCTTAACGATACACAGAATGCAGGCATTAAAATCAATGCAGTAGTGCGTAACGAGGCTAAGGCTAAGGCACTTTTTGGTGATAAGGTAAACCTTGTTGTAAGTGATATAGTTGATATTACATCACTCCCCTTTGAGGTTGACTATATATTCCATGGTGCAAGCATTACAAGCTCTAAGGATATGGTTGAAAAGCCTGTTGAAACCATTGATATTGCAATAAAGGGCACTGAAAATATGCTTAAAATTGCAAAGGATATGAAGAGCCTTAAAGCATTTGTTTATATGTCCTCACTTGAGGTATATGGTGTTACATCCCCTGAAATTAAAATAATAACTGAAAGTGACTACGGCTATATTGACCAGCTCAATGTACGCAGCAGCTACTCATTAGGTAAGCGCATGGTAGAGTGCCTTTGTGCATCCTACGCATCAGAATATAATGTACCTGTTAAAATTGTACGCCTTACTCAGACCTTTGGTCCCGGTGTTGCCTACAATGACGGCAGAGTTTTTGCAGACTTTGCAAGGTGTGTAATTGAGGGCAGAAACATCATACTTCACACTAAGGGTGAAACTGTAAGAAACTACTGCTACCTTTCAGATGCAGTTACCGCACTTATGACAGTAGCCGTAAAGGGCGAGGTTGCCGAGGCTTACAACATTGCTAATGAGGACTCTGATATTTCCATCTATGATATGGCAAAAATGCTTTGCACATTTGTACCTGAGAAAGGTATTGATGTAGTTATAGAGGATAACGGCAATGCTGCTAAAATGGGCTATAACCCCACTATCAAGATTAAGCTTGGCACTGCAAAGCTCCGTGCTCTTGGCTGGGAAGCTAAGGTAGGGCTTGAGGATATGTTTAAGAATCTTATAGAGGATATGACATATAATAAGTAATATAAAAAGAGGTCTCAAACGAGGCCTCTT
>JAKSQR010000117.1 GCA_024404065.1 Clostridia bacterium
TTTGCAAGCTTTGAGGCATCCTGCTCAGCAAAGGTCTTAATGCAATATTTACCATCGTCACTTGCCTTAAGGACTATTGCATAGATATAACCATTAGCGGTAGTAAATCTAACATCCTCACTTGTATAATTCTTTTTCTGACCATCTGAAAATTGACCTTCAATTATCTTTGTAGGTCCTTCGCCATAATTGCGATATACTCTTGAGTTATATATTGCCTCGCCGTTTATCTTAAGCCATTTACCTATTGCTTTAAGCACAGCGGCATCCTCATTGCCTATTGTACCATCAGCCTTAGGGCCAACATTTAAGAGAAGGTTACCATTTTTGCTTACTATATCAACTAAATCCCTTACAAGGTCAACGGGATTACGATAGTTATTACCCTCAGTATAGCACCAACTGTTAAGTGCTACTGCGGTATCGGTCTGCCAATAATAAGGCTTTACATCTGCAAACTGACCACGCTCAACATCAGGCACAGCAGTGCCAAATAAGAAAGCGTCGTGCTTATAGTTTATAACAACCTCTGTACCCCACTCTGCAGCACGATTGTAGTAATAAGCTGCAAGCTTTTGTAAATAGGGCTTCATTGCTGCAATCTGAATCCACCAGTCAAAATATAAAATACGTGGCTTATACTCATCTATTATCTCACAGCAGCGGATAAGCCAGTCATTCATAAACTCCTCAGTAGGTACGGGATTACTGAATAAATCGTGATGATTCGGCTCAGGATTTGCAGGCCAGTAAAAATCCCCTCTCTCCATAGGGTCTTTGATATCACTGTCAAAATCTTTGCCGTGACCCATAAAAAACCAATGCTCTATACGATGGGAGGAGCAGCCGATAGTCATACCAAGCTTTTCACAGGATTTTTTAAGCTCGCCTACATGGTCAATATGAGGGCCCATCTCAAAGCTATTCCAATGAGAAATTTTGCTTTTATACATCTGAAAGCCATCATGATGCTCTGCAACAGGCACAACATACTGAGCACCTGCATCCTTAAAAAGCTGTGCCCATTCATCAGCGTTATATTTTTCCGCCTTGAACATTGGTATAAAATCTTTATATCCAAAATCCTTTTGCTCACCATAGGTTTTACGGTGATGCTCAAATTCACGGTTTTCTTTACAGTACATATTTCTTGAATACCACTCATTACCAAAGGCAGGCACTGAGTAAATACCCCAATGAAGAAAAATGCCAAACTTTGCATTCATATACCATTTAGGCACTGTATAATCAGAAAGAGAATCCCAGTTATCTTTATATGGTCCCTTTGCAATTACATCCTCTATTCTTTTTAAATCAGCAGTCATATCATACATAATAAACACCTCAGATTTTTTGTGATTTAATTATAACTTTACTACAGTTATAAGCGCAAGTGTTTTTTGATATTTAATGTATTGAGCATTATCTGCGGATTTTTATTGAAATTATATAAAGAAAATAATAATATTTTATTAAAAATAACTTGACAAATTGCTTTTTGTGTATTAAAATACTGACCAATGAATTTATATTTAACACGATGAAGGGAACAACATCTTTCCCCAGATGCTTTACAGAGAGCCGATGGTTGGTGCGAATCGGTACATTGAAGGTAAGGTTATCCTCCCTGAGTGGCTGTGCTGAAATTAGTAAGTACAGACGGTCTCCCCGTTATCGGATAGCGTATGTAGTACGTGAAGTGCGTTATATTTATAACGAAAAAGAGTGGTACCACGGCATTATGTGTCGTCTCTTTGCTTATGGCAAAGGGACGGCTTTTTTGTTTCATTTGCCAATACTAAAAGAAATGAGGTATTGATTATGTCAGGAAATGGTCTTACAGAAATCCGCTGGCACGGACGTGGCGGTCAGGGTGCAAAAACAGCTGCACTCTTACTTGCAGATGTTGCATTCAAAAATGATTACTATGTACAGGGCTTCCCCGAATACGGCCCCGAAAGAATGGGTGCTCCCATTACTGCTTACAACAGAATTTCAAGGCGTGAGATTCACGTTCACTCAAATATTTATCATCCCGATTATGTTGCAGTAGTTGATGAAGGTCTGCTGGATACAGTAGATGTTACAGCTGGTCTTTCAGAGGATGGTGCAATCATCATCAACACAGCAAAAACTCCCGATGAAATCAGACCTAAGCTTGGCGGCTATAAGGGTAAGGTTTTTACAATTGATGCTAAGAAGGTATCAGTTGAGTGCCTTGGCAAAAATTTCCCCAACAGCCCAATGCTTTCCGCTGTAGTTAAGGTTAGCGACATTATGCCTTTTGATGAGTTCCTTGCTGAGATGGAAAATTCATACGCTCACAAGTTCAGCTCAAAGCCTGAGGTTATTGAAGGCAACATGAACGCCCTTAAGATGGCTTACGAAGAAGTTAAGGAGTAATAAAGATGGTTGACAAGACAAATATAAATAAAGTTGGTCTTAAATGCTCATACAAGGATTTAACTCTTGGTATGATGGTTTATGGCGAAAAAACAAGTGAAGCTTTCAAAACAGGCGAATGGACTTCCGTACAGCCCGTAGTTGACGAAGAAAAGTGCATCAACTGCCTTATGTGCGTTCCCGTATGCCCCGACAGCTGCATTACAGTAGTTGATGGCAAGCGCAGTCCATTTGATTATGATCACTGCAAAGGTTGTGGCATTTGTGTAAAGAACTGCCCACCCAAGGCAATTTCAATGAAGGGGGTTAAATAATGGCACGTAAAGACAGACTTTCAGGTAACGAAGCAGTTGCTGAAGCACTCAGACAGATAAATCCTGATGTAATGGCAGCTTTCCCCATTACCCCATCAACAGAAATTCCTCAGTATTTTTCAAAGTACGTTGCACAGGGCAAGGTAGACAGTGAGTTTATCCCTGTTGAAAGCGAGCACTCTGCAATGAGCGCAGTTATCGGCTCACAGGCTGCAGGTGCAAGAAGCGTAACTGCTACATCATCTGCAGGTATGGCACTTATGTGGGAGGAGCTTTACCTTGCAGCTTCTAACAGACTCCCCTGCTGCCTTACACTTGTAAACAGAGCACTTTCCGGTCCTATTAACATCAACTGTGACCATAGCGACAGCATGGGTGCAAGAGATGCAGGCTGGATTCAGATTTATGCAGAAAACAATCAGGAAGTTTATGATAACCTTTGTATGGCATACCCCATTGCAGAGCACAAGGATGTTCAGCTTCCCATTATGATTTGTCAGGATGGTTTTATTACCTCACACGCAGTTGAGAATATCATTCTTAACGAGGATGAAGAGGTTAAAAACTTTGTTGGTGAATATAACCCTGAGCACTGCCTTCTTGACCCTGAATGCCCCACAGCAGTTGGTCCTTACAGCGTAACTAACTACTACTTTGAGGCAAAGCGTGCACAGGCTGAAGCACTTAAAAATGCAAAGCAGGTAACACTTGATGTTGCTAAGGAATATGCAAAAATTACAGGCAGAGAGTATGGTCTTTTTGAAGAGTATATGATGGAAGACGCTGAGTATGCAGTTGTAATCATCGGCTCTGCTGCAGGTACCACTAAGGAAGCAGTTGACAGACTCCGTAAGGAAGGCGTTAAGGCTGGTCTTATTAAAATCAGACTTTTCCGTCCCTTCCCCGGTGAAGAAATTGCAGAGGCTCTTAAAAATGTTAAGGCAGTTGCTCTTATGGACAGAACAGAATCCTATAACGATTGCTGTGGCCCTCTTGGTGCAGAGGTTTCTACCGCACTTTACAGAGCAAATGCAAAGGCACTTGCTGTTAACTATGTATATGGTCTTGGCGGTCGTGATGTTAAGGTATCTGATATGGTTAACATTTATAACGAGCTTCAGAAGATTGCTGAAGAAGGCAAGGTTGAAGAATTTTATCGCTATTACGGCGTAAGAAGCTAAGGAGGTGACTGGGATGTATAATTTCAAAGAAATAGTAGCCCGTGAGGACAGACTTGCACCTGGTCACAGAATGTGTGCAGGCTGCGGCGGTACAATCGCAGTACGTAACGTGTTAAAAGCTATTCACCCCGGTGATAAGGCAGTAGTTGGCAATGCTACAGGTTGTCTTGAGGTTTCAACCTTTATGTACCCCTACACTGCATATAAAGACAGCTACATTCACAATGCTTTTGAAAACGCAGGCGCTACAATGAGCGGCGTTGAGGGTGCTTATAACGCACTCAGAAGAAAAGGCAAGCTTGACGAAACATATAAATTCATCACCTTCGGTGGTGACGGCGGTACTTACGATATCGGCTTCCAGAGCCTTTCAGGTGCTATGGAAAGAGGCCACGATATGGTTTATGTTTGCTACGATAACGGTGCTTACATGAATACAGGTATTCAGCGCTCAAGTGCTACACCTATGTTTGCTGATACAACAACTACTCCCGTAGGTAAAAACAGCAATGGTAAGGTTCAGTACAGAAAAGATCTTGCAGCTATCATAGCTGAGCATCACGTACCATACGTAGCTCAGACAACATTTGTTCAGAATTTCAAAGATTTATACAAGAAGAGTGAAAAGGCTATCTACACTCCCGGTGCAGCATTCCTTAACATTATGGCTCCCTGCCCCAGAGGTTGGAGATACAACACTCCTGATATAATTGAAATCTGCAAGCTTGCAGTTGAAACCCGCTACTGGCCTCTCTTTGAGGTAATTGATGGCAGATGGATTCTTAACTATCAGCCTAAGAATTACGTACCCATTGAAGAATGGCTTGTAAAGCAGGGACGCTTTAAGCACATGTTCAAAGCTGGCAACGAATGGATGATTGAAGAATTCCAGAAGGAAGTTGACCGCCGTTGGGCACAGCTTGTAGACAGATGTGACGAAATCACAGGCGCATAAGTATAAAATAACGACCCCAATCGGGGTCGTTTTCTTTTTATGTTTTATCACTTTAAGATGACTTTATTATATCTGCCAAAAAGGCCTAAAATAAAGCTTTTTATCCTGAGCCATAAACTGACATTAACATTTA
>JAKSQR010000118.1 GCA_024404065.1 Clostridia bacterium
ACATACAAAAAGCGATGGAAGGGTAACCCAACCATCGCTTAAATTATTTACGCCTCAAACTCAAAGGTTTCTATGAGTGAAAGCACCTTTGCTTCGGTTTCTTCAAATATTCTTGTACCAAGGGCTACAAGATACTCGTTATCGTCCCTGTCGCAGAGCATAGCAAAGTTTTTGCCTATCTCATAGTTTACATCCTTATTTCTTCTTACTGTAAGGTAATAGAATGTAAAGGCTGAGCCGTCTGAAATGTTGGCAAAGAAGCCGGGGCTTGTCTGCTCTAATTTCTCATACATCGCATTAACTGCCTGTGTGGAAAGAATTGTGTGGGGCAGATAACTGTGAAGTGAAATCTGTGAGGCAAACACCATAAGTGACCTGAGCTGTAAAAGCTCGTTATTTTTAAGCTTTTCTGCATCCTCGGGGCACATATTCTCAGGGGTAAGGCCTGCAAGGCGCTCACCTAAAAATGATGCCTTTGCTATATTTCCGTTGGCACGGTGCTTATCCATAATACCTGCAAGGCTTGTCAGGTCGGAGGCGCCGTCCTTCTTTTTAGGGTGAAAAATTTTAATATCGTCATCGTTGCGCATAGTGATTATCCAATCTTAAATAATATCGTTAAACTCAACAACCTTGTTGGTGTTGCCGGATTCAAAAACAGCCTCAACCAGCTTCATAAGTCTGCGCTGCTGGTCATGAGTAACTATAATATCTTCCTTACCAAGAAGGTAATTAAATACATTCTTGTAGTATTCACCCCAGTCTGCCTTCTGGAATGGGAGTGGATAGGTCTGAATTGTGTCATCTGTACGGGGAGCCATTGTTTTGGTAATGCCTGCACCTGCTACGATGGGCACTGCATCTCTGTTTTCCCAATCGGAAACCATTACAATTTTACCATTGCAATCCCAGTCATTGATTACTGCTGAGCCGTTTTCGCCAAGCATATACCAAAGGGGAAGCTCAATAAAGTTACTGGTGGTAACCTCAACATAGAATGAAAGACCATCATCAAAAATGAGAGTGGTGCGGAAGCCGTCATCACAGTTTTCATTAGTAACATTTGTAAGCTCAGCATAAACTGTTTTAAGCTTACGGGGAAGGGTCATCATAAGAGTCTGGTCAAGCAGATGAATACCCCAGTCAAGCACCATACCACCACCGTGCTCAGGCTGATTGCGCCAGTCACCAGGTACACCTCTTGAGCCCTGAACTCTGGACTCAATACGGAAAACGGGGCCAAGAGTTTTATCATCAAGGATTTTCTTCATTGTAAGGTAATCCTCGTCCCAGCGTCTGTTCTGATGTACGGTAAAAAGCTTACCGCACTTATTGGCGCAGGCAATCATTTCCTCAAGCTCCTGGCTGTTCATTGCAACAGGCTTTTCGCTGATAGCGTTTTTACCAGCCTCAAGAACTGCGCAAACTATCTCTTTATGGTAATCGTTAGGGGTAGCAACAGTAACAAGGTCTATTCTCTCGTCTGCAAGAAGCTCCTCACGGGTTGCGTAGGCGTGAATGCCATTTTCTTCAGCAACCTTACCTCTCTCCGGGTTAATATCGTAAATGCCTAAAAGCTCAGCATATTCGCCCATTTCCTCTTTAATTTTGCGTGTATGCCAGCTGCCCATTCCGCCGTAGCCAATTACAGCATAGCCAATTTTACCGTTTATCATTTTTATTGTACCCCCATGGATATATTGGAAAATTTATTTAATCAGAACCACCAGGCTTCGCCTGTAGATTCAGTAACAAGTACCTCTTTAAGGAAGGTAACTGCCTTTGTAAGGCCTTCATTCTGGCTCATAAGGCTGTCCTCATGCTCAATGCTGATAGCGTAGTCATAGCCAACTACACGAAGGGCAGAAATCATATCCTTCCAGTATGAGTAATCATTGCCGTAACCAACTGTGCGGAATACCCAGCTTCTCTTGGCAACATCGCCATAAGACTTTGTATCAAGCACGCCGTTTACTGCTGTGTTGTACTTATCAATCTTTGTATCCTTTGCGTGGAAGTGGAAGATTGCGTCGCCCATCTCCTTAATGCAGGCAACAGGGTCCATACCCTGCCAGATAAGGTGGCTTGGGTCAAAGTTAGCACCAATTTCAGGGCCAACAGCCTCACGAAGCTTCATAAGTGAATCTGTATTGTAAACGCAGAAGCCGGGGTGAAGCTCAAGGGCAATCTTGTTTACGCCGTGCTCCTTAGCAAAAGCAACAAGGTCCTTCCAGTAAGGGATAAGCTTCTCATTCCACTGCCAGTTAAGAATCTCTGTAAAATCATCTGGCCAGGGACAAACTACCCAGTTAGGGTACTTTGAATTTTCACTGTCACCGGGGCAACCTGAGAAGGTGTTAATCTGATGCAGGCCAAGTGCCTCTGCAAGTAAGATTGTGTTTCTGATAACCTTGTCACTCTCTGCTGCAATTTCAGCATTAGGATGAACAGGGTTGCTATGGCAGGAAAGAGCGCTTATCTGCATATCATACTTTGCAATAAGAGCCTTGAAATCTGCAAGCTTCTGAGGGTCAGCAAGAAGCTCCTCAGGGTTTGCGTGAGCGTTGCCGGGGTAACCGCCGCAGCCGATTTCAATCATTTCAATGCCAAGTGATTTAAAATATTTTAATGCGTCCTCAAAGGGAACATTTGAAAGTAAAGTTGTAAATACGCCAAGTTTCATTGTATATCTCCTCAGATAATGGATTTAAGGTATTTAAGGCTTCTTGCAATATCCTCAAGGCCTGTGGGTACAGGGTTATCATTCTCAACTATAAGCCACTCAAGGTTCATAGCCTTTGCTGCCCTTACAACTGCCTTAATATCGCAGTCACCCTCGCCCAGTGCCTTAGGCTTGCAATCTATACCATCTTTAACGTGAAGGTGAACTATTTTATCCTCGTGGTCAAGCAGGAATTTATAGTTATCCACACCTGCACAGTAGCTCCAGTAGGTATCAATCTCAAGGTCACAGTAGCTGCCGATTACGTCAATAGGTAATCTGCCATTGCGAAGAGGCTTGAATTCCTCTCTGTGATTGTGGTAGTAGGTGGTGATGCCATACTTTGCCATAGCATATTCTTTTGCTTTGCCAAGAATTTTGCCTGTTGCAACGCACTCAAGCATTGTGCGGTGAGGTGCACCGCCAACACCGATAGCCTTAACGCCTAACTCATGCTGGAATTCTATAGTTTTTTCAAGGTTAAATCTTGTGAAATTTTCAAGGCCGATATGACCGCCTACACATACAAGACCAAGCTCATCAAGCTTTGCCTTAATAACTGATGCGGGGGTATCAAAATAGCCTGCAAATTCTACGCCATCATAACCGATTTTTTTAATCTCTTCAAGAGCTTTAAGGAGGCTCTCGCTATCCTTTATGCCGTCACGTACGGAATAAACCTGAACCGCAATTTTCATATCAATTAGTCCTCATTAAAGTAGTAGGGTGCGCCACTCTCGGCTGACTTGTAAATGCCTTCAAGAATCTGGGTAACTACCATTGCCTGCTCGGGCTTTGTGGGTACCTCAGTATCATTGATAATTGCCTCATAGAAAGCAAGGTTTTCAAGGTCCTCAGGGTTTGAGCCTGCGCCATCATAAAATGCTACGCCGCCAACATCAAAGCTGGGCTTTTCGATAACCTGACGGTTATTCTTTACGTAGTTAAGGCGAAGACCATCAAGCATATCTGCACCGCCCTTATCACCGCAAACAAGGGTGATAGCCTCTCTGGGGTCTGCAATATTGAGAGCCCAGCTGGATTCAACGCTGATAGTTGCGCCGTTTTCCATTACTACAAAGCCAAAAGCTGAATCCTCAACGGTGTACTGCTCAGGGTCCCAATCGCCCCATGCATTAGCTGTGCCGTTAGCCTCACCAAGCTTTTTATACTTTGTGCCTACGCACATTTTGGGCTTGTAGTTATCCATCATCCAGAGTGTAAGGTCAAGTGCGTGGGTACCGATATCGATAAGGGGACCGCCGCCCTGCTCATACTCATTAAGGAATACGCCCCATGTGGGAACAGCTCTTCTTCTTAAAGCGATAGCTCTGCCGTAGTAAATATCACCAAGCTGACCATCCTCGCAGCACTTCTTAAGGTACTGTGAATCGCCACGCCATCTGCTCTGATAGCCGATAGTAAGCTTTTTGCCTGTCTTCTTTGCAGTTTCGCACATAGCCTTTGCCTCAGCATAGGTTTTAGCCATAGGCTTCTCGCACATTACGTGCTTGCCTGCCTCAAGTGAATCTATTGTAATAAATGAGTGTGAACGGTTAGGAGTACAAACATGTACTGCTGTAATATCCTTTTCGTTTGCAAGAAGCTCTTTGTAATCCTCATAAACTCTTGCGTCAGCTGTGCCATACTTCTTTGCTGCTTCCTCTGCTCTCTCAACAATAATATCGCAGAAGGCTACAACCTCTACATACTTATTCTTTGAAAGTGCGGGAAGATGCTTGCCGTTAGCGATACCGCCGCAGCCGATAATACCAACCTTAATTTTTTCACTCATAATAAAATCTCCTTTATATAAAGTGGATTTGCTCCATCATTCATTATACAATTATAATATAATAATTCAATAAGAAAAGCTCAAAAAAGTCACTCTTTGCGTATACAATATTATAAATAAATTTTGTTGAATTTTACCAATATATAATATATAATTTACTCATAGTGGGGCGTGGATTTTGCCCCGAAAATACCAATTTACAAGGTGCAATTATGTCAAACACATCTAACCTTAAAACTAATCCTGACGCCTGCCCTCTTGCAAAAAAATGCGGTGGCTGTCAGCTACAAAATATGACCTACCCCCGTCAGCTTAAATGGAAGCAGGCAAGGGAGGAAATTCTGCTGAAAAAGTTTGGAAAAGTGGATAAAATAATAGGTATGGAATGCCCCTATAACTACCGCAATAAAGTGCAGGCAGCCTTTGGCAGGACCCGCAACGGCAAAATTATAAG
>JAKSQR010000119.1 GCA_024404065.1 Clostridia bacterium
ATTCTCAAATCTTACCTTCTCATATATTCTGAGCATAATCATAAGCACTGCAAGAATATACATAATAAAGAGCATAATTGAGAAGCCGGGTATTTTCATCTCCATATATGTATGGAGGCTGTAATACATGGGGTCACCCTTGAAATCATAAAGCTTTATGAAGTCAAAACCGAGATAAACAGGAATGAAGCCTGCAAGCAGAAGGAACATCATTGTAATTCTTTTGCTCTTACAACCTGTAACGCCCATAACCTCGTGAAGGATAAGTCCACAAACTACACTCATTACAAAACTCAAGTATTTAATCTGACCGTAACCTATAAGTACGAGAAGGCTTATGGCAAAAATTGCACATATAATGCCTACTCCTATACGGGTGAGCCATTTTTTAGCTCCGCCCTTGTTTTTTTCTTTTGTTTCGCTCATTGGGTCCTACTTTCTAAAAGAAATATCTTTTGGGTAATTTATATTTTCTGAGCTGAAGCTCAGTCTTATTGCAGATTAAGCTATATATTAAACACCGCCGAAGCGTCTGTTTCTTTTGTTAAACTCAATAATTGCCTTGTCTAAATCATCAGGGGTAAAATCAGGCCACATTATATCCATAAATATAAACTCTGAGTATGCTGCCTGCCATATCATAAAGTTTGAGAGCCTGTACTCTCCGCTTGGTCTTATTATCATATCAGGGTCTGGCTGACCTGCTGTAAAAAGACCTTTTTCTATATCATCTTCCGTAATTTTATCGGGGTTAAGCTCCCCGCTTTTTACCTTCTGTGCAATATCCTTTACTGAGTGAAGGATTTCATCTCTGCCACCGTAGTTGATAGCTAAATTAACTGTCATTACGTCCTTGTCGGCAGAATTTTTTTCAAGGGTGGTGAGCTTGCTTACTATATCCGCAGGCAAGCCCTTCTTTTCGCCTGTCAGGTGAAATCTGAGACCTCTTTTTTCATTCTCTGCCTCTCTCTCATTCGCCTCGTCAAGGTAATCACGAAATATTTTCATAATGGTGCTTACTTCCTTGTGAGGGCGCTTCCAGTTTTCAGTAGAGAAAGCATAAAATGTTATATACTCTATACCAAGGTCTGCGGCGTAGTCACAGATTGTGCGGAAGGTGTTTGCGCCTGCTTTATGACCCTCTGTGCGCTCAAGGCCACGGCTTTTTGCCCATCGGCCATTACCGTCCATTATAATGCCTATATGCTTTGGCAGAGTAATATTTTTAAGAGTTTCTTCAGTCATAAGTATTCTCCACGGGCGGAGGTAAGCTCCGCCCGCATAATGTAAAAATTAAATGTTGCAAAGGGATAAATCAGATGGACATAATTTCCTTTTCTTTTGCTTCAGAGATTGTTTCAATCTCCTTAGTGTACTTATCTGTGTAATCCTGAATCTTCTTTTCAGCATTCTTAAGGTCATCCTCTGTGATTTCAGAAGCCTTTTCCATCTTCTTTGCCTTATCAATAGCATCTCTTCTTGTGTTACGAACAGCAACCTTTGCCTGCTCTGCAGTGTTTCTGATTTCCTTGCAGAGTGACTTACGGCTTTCCTCTGTAAGCTTGGGGAAGATAAGACGGATTACAACGCCATCGTTCTGAGGGTTGATGCCGATATCAGAGGACTGAATAGCCTTCTCAATAGCAGCGATAGTTGTTTTATCCCAGGGCTGAATTGTAAGAATAAGAGCCTCTGTTACTGAAACAGCAGCCATCTGATTGATGGGTGTTGGTGTGCCATAATAATCTACTCTGATTTTATCAAGAACAGCAGGGTTTGCTCTGCCAGCCTTAAGCTGTGCATACTCTGTTTCAAGAGCCTTAACGCTCTTCTGCATTTTTTCTTTGGTGTTGGCAAATAAAGTTTCCATAATATCCTCCTGAATTTATTTATTGGTTACAAGGGTGCCGATTTCTTCGCCGGCAGCAGCCTTGATAATGTTGCCTGTCTTATCTGTTACATTGCCGTTTTCGTCCTTTTCATAGCCGAACTCAAATACAACAATGTCAATATTCTGATCTCTGCAGATTGAGAAAGCTGCGGAGTCCATAACCTTGATATCCTTTTCAAGTACCTCTTTGTAGCTTACCTTCTCATACTTGACTGCATCATCATACTTGTTGGGGTCCTTATCGTAAACGCCATCAACGTTAGTTGCTTTAAGGATAACCTCTGCGCCGATTTCAGCAGCTCTTAATGCTGCACAGGTATCGGTTGAAAAGAATGGGCTGCCTGTACCTGCGCTGAATATACAAACCTTGCCATTTTCAAGGTGATGAACTGCCTTGTTTCTTACATAGGTTTCTGTAAACTGCTTCATTTCAACAGCTGTCATTACTCTTGCGGGTACACCAACCTGCTCAAGTGAGTCTGCTACTGCAAGGCCGTTCATAACGGTTGCAAGCATACCGATGTGGTCTGCTCTTACTCTGTCCATACTGCCGCTTGAGCGACCACGCCAGAAGTTGCCGCCGCCTATAACAAGACCAACCTGCACGCCCATTTCTGTAAGTGTTTTGATTTTTTCACATACTGCGTTTATAACCTCAAAATCAAAGCCGTGACCTGCCTTGCCGGAAAGCACCTCGCCACTGATTTTGAGAAGGATTCTTTTGTACATCGGGTTTCCCTCCCCTATAGATTTGTGGATAATTAGCTATTTTATATATTATATTATTTTATGGGAATAGTAAAGCATATTTTATTAAATTAAACAAAAATTTAACATATCACCTTAATTGTCTAAATGCAGCTTTATATTTTTGTTGAATAAATGACACCCTTTGTTGTATAATATGCGGGTAAAATTTAAATGTGAGGTTTTTGAAATTGAAAAATCTGATTTTAAGAAACACTCCCGAAATTGCAGATATGTTTGACCTTCGTACCATTGATATGAAAGATGGTAAGAATACCTACGAGGTATACTGCGAGGATGGAAAAATTGTAATTGCAGGTGACTGTAAAATAAGCCAGGCTATGGGCTACTATGAATACCTTAAAACCTACTGCAATGTAAACTACGCTCACTGCGGTAATACAGAGCTTAACGTAACTGAGGCACCTCTTTTTGAGGGTAAGCTTACCAAAATAATTCCTCAGAAGAGAAGAGCTTACCTTAACTACTGCACCCTCGGTTATTCTGCTGCCTTCTGGAAGTGGGATAAATGGGAAAAAGAGATAGACTTTATGGCTATGAACGGCATAAATATGCCCCTTACCGTTGTAGGCAGTGAAGCTGTGTGGTATTACACAATGCGTGACTTTACTTATAGCGAAAAAGGCGCTCTTTCATATCTGAGCGGTCCCGGCTTCTGGCCATGGCAGCTTATGACTAATATCGACAGCTACTTCAGCCTTACTGATGTTAAGTACATTGAAAGCCGTGTAGAGCTTGGCAAAAAGATAATTGACCGTGAGGTTGAGCTGGGTATGACTCCTATTCAGCAGGGCTTCTCAGGCATGGTACCTAAGAGCATTTCAAAGCTTTTCAAAAAGCTGAAGCTCAGTATGGTAAAGGGCTGGTGCAACTTCCCTGTAACCTATCAGCTTGACCCTATGGACCCTGTTTTCAAAAAATTCGGCACTGCTCTTCTTGAGAAGCAGAAGCAGCTTTTTGGTGCATATCATTACTATGCCTGCGACCCATTCCACGAAAATGAGCCCACAGTAAAAACTCAGGATTATCTCTGGAAGGTTGGCCGTGTAATTGATACAATGTATCAGGAATTTGACCCCGACTCCGTATGGGTTATGCAGAGCTGGTCACTTCGTGAAAAAATAGTAAAAGCTGTACCTAAAGGCAGACTTTTAATACTTGATATTGATGGCACAAAGCATAGTAAAAATGAGGAATTCTGGGGCCACGATTTCGTACTCGGCAACATTCATTCCTTCGGCGACAGAAACACCCTTCACGGCAGTATAAAAGCCGTTGCAGATAATCAGTATCACATTGCAAATGTGGAAAATTGTGTGGGCACAGGCCTTTTCCCTGAAGGCATTTTCCAGAATCCTCTCTACTATGATTTAAGCTATAAAATGCTTACTGAGGCAGAGCCTGCAGACTTAAACAGCTGGCTTGAAAACTACGCTGAAAGACGCTACGGAAGTGACGAAGCCTGCCTTAAAGAAGCAGTTAAAATGCTTTATAAAGCCTGCTATAATGAAAACTGCGTTGGCAGAGAAACAGGCTCTATGATTGCTGCAAGACCTGGTACAGAATCAAACCACACTGCACCTAATGACCACCGTGAGCTTCGCTATGATAATAAAGATTTATTAAAGGCTGTTCAGCTGCTTCTGAAGGCTGAAAATGCTGATAAGGATGGCTATATTTTTGACATCTGCGATATTACAAGGCAGGTGCTTTCAAACTACTGCACAGTGCTTTATTTCAGGGTAATGGAAGGCTTCAATAACCGTGATGTAAACCTGTTTGAGCGCTCCTGCAACAGCTTCCTGAAGATTTGTGAAGAGGTTGATGAGCTTCTTCAGACAAGACCTGAGCTTACCCTTTACACTCACCTTAAAGAGGCAGGCGACCTTGCCTTAAGCGATAGTGATAAAGAGAATTTTGAGCTTAATCTTCTTTCTCAGGTTACTGTATGGGGACCTATCCGCAACTCAATAAACTACGACTATGCGTGGAAGGAATGGGGCGGACTTATAGGCACATTCTATGCAAAAAGATGGCAGAGCTTCTTTGAAAAATTAGCTCTTGAATTTCCTCACAAGGGTAAATTCAGCACCACCACCAAAAAGCAGCACTGCGAAAGAAACCTTTATGAGGGCAACAGTTTCTATAAGACTTATGCAGAGTTTGAACGCAAGTGGCTCTCCTCTGCAGACCCTGCTGAGCCAACAGATGGTGATACAGTAGAAATAGCAAGAAGACTTATTGAAAAATATACAAACGCCATAGAGAGCGTATAAAA
>JAKSQR010000012.1 GCA_024404065.1 Clostridia bacterium
GTTTATTTAATTACCCCGAAATAGTCTGTATAAAAATTAAAACAGCTGAATAAAAACAAAGGGATTGCGTTTTGCAATCCCTTTTGCTGTGTTTTAAAGCCTGAGTAATTTTTTTGCGTTGTTGTAAAATACATCTTCCTGCTCTTTTTCGGTTAAGCCGCAGGTAAGTACCTTTTGTATTTCAACAGAGGGATGATGAAATGGTGAGTCAATTCCAAACATAATTCTGTCACTGCCTACGTCCTTGTATGCCTCTAATATTTTGCTGCCCATAGGCATACCGCTCATTTCAAGGTAAAGATTTTTGTAGCGCTTTGCCATTTTAATAGTGGCATCTATATATACTCCATGACCATGACCCATGTGTATCATAGTAACATTTACATCAGGATATTTTTCTGCAAGCAGAGCAATACTCCAAGGCAGTGAATAGGGGGGATGACCGCAGTGTATAAATACAGGTACATCATATTCTTTTGCAAAATCCATTACAGGGTAAACGCAGGCGTCATCAGCTACATAAGAGTCAAATAGGGGCTGCATTTTTATGCCCATAAAGCCCTCTTTGTTAATATATTTTTCTAGCTTTTGCTCCACGTTATCAAGTGCAGGGTTTACCCAGACGAAGGGTACTATTTTATCAGGATAGGTCTGAAAAGCATCTGTAACAGCATCGTTGCCCTGAAAGGAAGAGCCAGTAAGAAATGTTTTTTCTATATCGTATTCTTTCATTTGCTCTATAAGGCGCTGTTTATTAAAATCAACACCTGCCCAGCCGCCGAAATTGCCTATGTGTGAGTGTGCATCAATCTTTTTCATAAAAGTTTACTCCTTTACTTTGCCATTTGCTTTAGTGCCTTGCCTTGCTTTGAAGCACCTAAAACAGATATTATTACTGTTCCAAGCACAGCGCCCACTGTAGTTTGCATTACAAGTGGTAAAATAGCTGATATAAGACCTGCTTTACCTCCGATAATAAGCCAGGCAACAGAGTAGCCTGCAATGTGTACAGCCGCTCCAATAATAACACCTATAATATAGCCGTAGTATTTACTTTTGAATATTATTTCTGCTACAATAAATATTGTAAATGCAAAAAGAGCTTTTACAATAACAGTAGGCAATATCCACATTGTATAACCTGCGGCGAAATCGGCAAGACCTGCACCAAGCGCAGCAGGTCCCCAGGCTTTTTTACCACCTAGCAGCCATACAGATACAATAATAAACGCATCTCCTAAGTGAGCATAGCCTAAAGGTCCGATGGGAACCTTAAACGTGAATGTAAATACAAATATCACAGCCGCCATAAGTCCGGCGAGAGTGATGGATTTTATTTTGCTTATGTTCATAAATCAGTTGTTCCTTTCGTTTGCTGTTGAGCTAATCTTACACGAAATTGGCCATATAAAAAGTGCCAAATTACAACTAAAAAACAATGCCAGATTTTACAACATATGCGATATTTCCAAAATAAAAAATCATTGGTGAAACAGGCTGAACAGTATAAATAAAAAGGGATTGCGTTTTGCAATCCCTTTTGCTGTATTATGCAATTCTTATAAATCCGTTAAGGAAATCCTGCTTGTAGTTATTTGCAGGTGTGTAGTAGGTTAATCCGCCGTTTTTAGGCACCCTTGCAACCTGACCGTTATATCTGAGGTAAACATACCTTCCCTCTGTCCTGTAGCTCATATTTCGCATAGATGAGAGCTTGTTGGATGGGTGGGTAAGTGTGCCTACAATGCAGGCTGCAACAGAGCTTGGAAGCCCCACATAATTTACAAGGTTATTGTAAAGCTTTGCATCAATTTTATCATAGTTTTTAGAGCCTGCACCTGTATCAAAAAGACCTGTGCCAAGGGCATTGAAAAGTGAGATGGTAAAGCTGGATTTGTGTACATAATAAAAATCAAGGAAGGTAAGTGTGCTTTCCTTACCGCTCATATTATCTGCAAGCTTCAACATATATGAGGAGTAGCTTGCTTCAATGCTTTTAAGAGTGTTTGTGTTAAGTGCGCTTAAATTCTCACCCTGTGCAAGGAAAGTATTTGCGGCATTTGAGATGTTATTGAGAAAGGCTGTGCCGTTAATTCCTTTGTTATTGAGGGCGTTTATTATAATCTGAGTGTCACCGCTCTTTTTGAATTTATCAATAGTGCTTTTGCCGACTATGGTAAGAATTTTTTCGTAAAGGTTTGAGTAGAAGGGGTAGCTTGATGTGCCGTCAACGGTGAGCAGTGAGGTTACTGTGCGGTCTGTAGTAACTATGCCCATATTGGGTATAAGCTCCCAGAATGCAGATTCACCCTCTGCAAATACCTTTAAGAGACCCGGCTTGTTCTGAAGAGTCCTGAAATATCCCTCATGGGTGGAGTGTATAATTTCGTGGAAAGTGGTGCATACCTTTGAATCCCAATCCTGGTCGTCAAGCACCTCAAGTGAATGAGTTTCGGGGTAGTAAACACCTAAGTAAGCGTATCCGCCAAGCTCCCTGGCAGATAAAATCTTAAAGCTTTTTATATGGTCACGTATTGTGCCTACATATTCATTAAGAAATTCTTCCTTTTCAGGCATTCCTGCAGTGTAAAAGATGGACTTAAAGGTATTATAATTTTCGCTTGCGGCTTCATAAGAAGCGATAATAAGCTTATTTGCCTGCTGACCGAAGCCCTTATCTGCAAGCACTCTGTCAAGCTCTTCTCTTGAGGTTGCAGCCTTTTTTGTAGTGCTTTCAGCCTGAGTGGTAGCTTCAGTCTGCTTCTCTGTTGTTGTTTCAGTTGCAGCCTCAGTTGTAGTTTCTTTTTCTGTTGTGGTTTCTGTAGCCTCAGTAATAAGTGCAGTTGTGGTTTCTGCCGCTGTGGTAGTGGCATCTGGCTTATCTGCACCGCACGCACTCATAGATGTTAGCAGAATAGTTAAGGCAAAAAATATGGATGTTATTTTAAGTAAATTTTTATTCATAGTTGTTTCCTTTGGTTTTTATATGTAAAAGTATATTTTATACTTTCAGTTATGTCAAATGAATTTTATGTAAACAAATGATCACTTGACACTTTGCAAAATAATTATATAATGTATATATTAAATACGGAGGCAATCTCTATGAGTAAACAGAGCAAAAAGAAGGTAAACCCTTACGCAAAAAAACAGGATAAAACCAATAAAATAGTTATAATCGTTGTGGCTGTAGTTATCGCAGTTGCTGCCATAGCCCTTGTTATAAATAAAGTTATGCCTGTTAAATTAGAGGGTACATACAGCACCGTAATAGGCACAGAGGGCTCAGGCTATGTTGAGTTTTATGACTACACCTTTGATAAAGAGGGCAATGTAAAAATAGGCTCACCTGAGGGCATGCAGAGTGACTGCACCTATGAAATAAAAAATGGCAAGCTTGTTATACACCACGAGATGCTTAATTTCTATGAAACCTTTGATTTCAAAAAAACATCACAGGGCATTATGCTTAATGACTATGAGTATTACAAGGTAAAGATAAACAAGAAAGCTGAATAACACAAAGAGGCAACCGATGGTTGCCTCTTGCTTTTTATAATGTGATTTTAATTGAGGGGTGGGGGGCAAGCTTTTCGCTTAATTTATCAGGCTGATGGTCGCCAATATATATAGCAATTTCTCCGTCAGGCTCAACTCTTTCGCCCTTATCATTTACCGCTTTAATCCAGTATTTATCAATTTTAACCTCTGCAGTTATTGTTTCGCCTGCCTTGATAAAATCTGTGCTCAGACCACAAAGCTGGAATGCGGGAGTTTTTATACTGCTGTGGGTGTAGTGAGCATAAACCTGAGTGGTGGCTGTTGCATCAATTTTGCCCTTGTTTGTTACGCTGAATTTAACGGTTATTTCATTATCTGTATTGCTCTTTATTTCAGCACCTGAGTAAGCAAATTCAGTATAAGAAAGACCGAAGCCGAATGGGAATCTGGGCTCGCCCTCATAGTATCTGTAGGTGCGGTTATTCATTGAGTAATCAGTAAAATCAGGAAGCTGAGCATCTGCTTTATAGATTGTTACAGGCAGCTTTCCGCTGGGGGAATATTCGCCAAAAATAAGGTCTGCAATGGCGTTACCACCCTGTGCGCCGGGGTACCATGCCTGTATAATTGCCTTTGCTTTTGCTGCGGCGGTATCACCAAAATCAACAGATGAGCCTGCCATCATTACTATTATTACATTGTCGTTTGCGCTGCATACAGAGTCAATCAGTCTCAGCTGAGATTCGGGCAGACCAAGGCAGGTTTTATCGCCATCATCAATATAATCGTTGTGTACCCAGTTTGATTCGCCCTCTACTGTGGAGTCAAGACCTACGCATACTACTGCAACATCACTATGCTCAGCGGCAGAAATGGCGTTGCTGCAATTATAGTGATGGCCATCGTAATGGTTAAGCTTAACCTCTATCATATCTGCACCAAGAGCATAGTTGATTCGTGCCTCAGGCACAGCCTTTCTTATGCCGTTAATTACAGGCACATACTCTGATGAGGTGCCGCAGTAGTTGCCTATAAGCACGTTTACTGAGTTTGCATTTGGTCCGATAACTGCAACGGATTTGATTTTGTTTTTATCAAGGGGAAGCAGATTATCATTTTTAAGAAGTACAAGGCTCTTTCTTGCAACATCTCTGTTTTTTGCCTTGTATTCGTCACAGTCAACAATATCAAAGGGAATATCTGCAAATGGGGGCTTCTCTTCAAATTCGCCAAGCAAAAATCTTGTGGTGTAGGCTTTGATAAGATTATATTCAATATCAGCCTCAGTAATCAGACCTTCCTCAACGGCTTTAAGAATATTTTTATAAGCGTCACCGCAGTTTATATTACAGCCTGCTTTAATTGCCATTGCAGCGGATTCAGCACCTGTTTTTGTAATTTTATGGCTCTGATGGAAATCGCATATTGCACCGCAGTCAGATACAAAGTAGCCCTTGTGCTTCCAATCCTCAAAAAGGACCTTACCCATAGTGTAGGGGTGTGCGCAGGTAGGGTCACCATTTAGCCTGTTGTAGGCACCCATAACGCCCTCAACTTCGCCCTCTTTTACAAGCTTTTCAAAGGCGGGCAGGTATGTTTCGTGTAAATCCTTCATGCTTACCTCGGCATTAAAACCGTGCCTCAGCTTTTCAGGTCCGCTGTGAGCGGCAAAATGCTTTGCGCAGGCGGCAGCTTTAAGGTATTCACCATCACCCTGAATACCCTTTACAAAGCCTTTGCCTATTTGGCTTGTAAGGTAGGGGTCTTCACCATAAGTTTCCTGACCTCTGCCCCAACGAGGGTCACGAAAGATGTTGATATTAGGTGACCAGAAGGTGAGATGCTTATATATATCATAGTCGTGAAGACGCTGATTTTCGTTATGCTTTGCCCTTGCCTCAGTGGAGATTATATCACCAACCTCTTTTATGAGTGCAGGGTTAAAGGTTGCGGCAAGACCAATTGCCTGAGGGAATACAGTAGCAATATCTGCCCTTGCAACACCGTGCAGTGCCTCATTCCACCAGTTATATTCCTGTATGCCAAGCCTTTCAATGGCGGGGGAGTTGAATAAAAGCTGTGATGCTTTTTCTTCAAGTGTCATTTTGCCAACAAGCTGTGTGGCTCTTTCTTTTGCTTCGTTTCTGTTCATATTATCACCTTGATTTATAGCATATTTTGCTGCTGTATCTTAACTATAAATTATGAGCAGGCAACTGTCAATTAAAATATATATAATATGTGTTGTATTATAAAAAATGATGTGATAATATTACAATATAGATAAATATTATGGAGGCGGATTTATGTCTCAGAAAAGAATATTTTCTGCAATTATCACTTTTGTTACAGTTATACTTGTTGTAATTGTGCTGCTTGCAGGATTTTTTGGTATAAAACCATCAGACAATGGCAACAATTACGAAGAAAATGAATACATATATAGTGAAACAAAAGAGCTGTCAGAAAAAACTGATGACTTTACAGACAGTCAGACAGAAGCTGAAGAAGAATCTGAAAAAGAAACCTCAACCACAAGGCAGACTACCGTAGCCACAAAGGCTGAGAAACAGTACAGATTCCGTAATAAGGACAGACTCAATGACCACTTTATAAAGCACGGCTCAGAGGTAGGTGCTGAGTCCGCTGCACAGTACGAAAAAATGGCATCTGATGTAATCAACAACCCTGACGCTCTTTATAAAACTGAAAAAGAGGACGGGGACGGAGTTTACTACATCAGGGCAACAGGTGAGTTTGTAGTGCTTTCAACTGACGGATACATCCGCACCTACTACATAGCAGGCTATGATTATTTTAACAGACAGTAGTTTTCAGGGGAGAGAATTATGAGTAACGAAACAGGCTTCAATATTATTCCAACCAATAGTCAGGGCGTATGCCAGCAGTGTGGCAATCAGGGCTATCTTTACAAGGCTGTAAGCAACGCAGGCGGTCAGATGAATGAGCGCTACATTTGCTATAACTGTGCCCTTAATGGCTCAGCAGGTGCTTCAGGCGCACCCGTTTATACTCCAGATAACAAGCCCGAAAAGGATTATAAAAAAATAATAATAATTTCCGCCGCAGTTATACTTCTTCTTATACTTGTTGTATTAGGTGCAATCTTTGTGCCAAAGCTTCTTGAAAAGAAAAATGCTGCAAGTGATATTCAGCTTGAAGGCACATATTACTGCAATGAAAATAACGGTTATATAATCTTCAAGGACGAGGAAAATGCAGTAATTTTCAACTCCTTCGGCTTTGCAGATGCCACTGTAAAATACCGTCTTACAGATGATGAAATTGTATTTATTTATGATAATACAAAGATGAAAAAGCCCTTTGAATATAAGGACGAAATAGTATATATAGACGGCGGTGCTTATATAAAATCTGAGCCGGAAACCACAACAGAGCCCTTTACTGAGTTTACCTTTACTATGCCGGAAACAGATACAGAAACCACTACTGAATCTACAACCGAAACAACAGTATTTACTACCATAGCTACCACAAGAGTAACTACAACTACAAAGAAGCAGACCACCGCAGCCACAACTACTACCAAAAAAGCAACCACAAAGCCTGCTTCCACCTCTGCGGCAACCACAACTGTAAAGGAAACAACCTCAGAAAAAGCTACAATTTCAACTACAAAGTCAGGCACTACAACTGAAACAACACCATCTCCCTCATCACAGCCCAGCAGCGTTAATACCTCCAGCACTATCCCTGATGATGTTGCATCCAGCATAAATAATATGCCCAATATCACTGAGCAGCAGCTTTACAATGAGATTGATAAGAGATACAGTGCAGAGGACGCAACCAAAATAAAGCGTATGGCAAACCTTATGCTTAAGGATTCACTTACAACAAGCGAAAAAAATGAGCTTAAAGGTTATATGGATGAGTCAGGTGCAATGGATTCAATAAAGGGCGTTGACTCAAGCACAATGATAAACTACATCAGAATGCTGCCCAAGGATATAAAATTAAAGGCAATTTATTCCGTTGTAACAGATTCATAAAGCCAAAAATAAAAGCCGAAAGCCTGACGCTTTGTCAGGCTTTTTGTTGCAAATTGGTATAAATTTGATATAATAAATTAAATATTATTTTACTTCATATATGGTGATTTTATGAGCACAAAACTTTATCAGCTGCAGCTTGACCAGAGCCTTGTAAACTGTGGTATGAGCTATGTTTTTCAGCTTGAAAATGGCGACTTTTTCATAATTGATGGTGGATATTTTACCCCCGGAGAAGAGGAGAATTTATATAATTTTTTACGAAGCAAAACCCTTTTCAAGCCCCATATCAGAGGCTGGCTTTTTACCCATGCACATCAGGACCATATCGGCTGTTACCTTAAATTTATTGAGAAATATCAGAATGATGTAACCATTGATACACTGTATTTTAACTTCCAGCCCACAAAGCATAAATTCGCTTTCGGCTCATGGCAAAAGAAGAGCAATGACCTTGCCACAGTTAAGTATTTTTACAAGTCACTAAAGGTTTTTTCAGACCTTTATCAGGTGCATACCCTTAAAACAGGGGAGCAGATAAGCATTGATGAATTAAAGCTGAATGTGCTTTACACTCAGGAGGATTTGTACCCCGAAAAAGCCTCATTCAACGATTATTCTGCAGTAATTTCAGTAGAGCTTGCAGGCAAAAAAATACTGTTTCTCGGTGATGTTCAGGAGAAGGGCTCAGCAATTCTTTTAAGGGATAAAAAAGAGGAATTAAAGGCCGATATTGTGCAGGTATCCCACCATGGATTTAATGGCGCAACCAAGGAATTATACGAGGCAACAGGCGCAAAAACTGCCCTTTTCCCTTGCCCGTTAAATGAGTTTGAAAAGAACAAAGAGCGCCCTGCAAATGCCTATATCATAGCCTCTGCTGATGAAATTATCATAAGTGAAAACGGCACTGCCTGCCTTGAATTTCAAGGTGAATAACAGTTGAAAAAATCAATAAACTTTAACCTCCCTTCAGGTAAAATCCGAGGGGAGATTTTATTGCAATAACGGAAAATAAAGCTCGTATGTCGTCAAAGCTGTAAAGCTGAAAAATCAGTAATAATCTTTGCTTTTATATATAAAATATACAAAAGTGATAATGAAAGCGTTATAGTTTGTGATTTTTTGGTAAATTTATATAGTTGCTTTATAAGATTATATATGATATTATAATAGCACTTAAATGCGATGACGGGAAGATAAGCATCACGTATGTCTTCAGAGAGCTGCCGTTTGGTGCAAGGCAGTGCAGAAATGATGTGTATACTCATCCAAGAGCAGCTGGGGTGAACTTACAGTAGCCACAGACGGAGGCCAACCGTAATATTGGTAGCAATTCGTTTTAACAAACTGATTGTGAAAAAAGCGATCTGATTTAATCAGGTAATAAGAGTGGTACCGCGGAACTGAAATATGTAGTTTCGTCTCTTAACAGTGCAGAGCTGTTCTGAGGCGGAGCTTTTTTTATACCTCAGATCAGCACAAAAAACACCATGTTAAGATTTGGAGGAAAACAAAGATGATGGACGCAAGCAAGTATAGTATCGGATACTATAACCCACCCGTAGAGGAGGGTCACGTTTACAGATGGCCACAGAAGGATCACATTGAAAAGCCACCTATCTGGTGTAGTGTAGACCTTCGTGATGGTAACCAGAGCCTTATCGTTCCCATGAGCCTTGAGGAAAAGCTGGAAATGTTCCAGATGCTGGTTAAAATCGGTTTCAAAGAGATTGAGGTAGGTTTCCCTGCCGCATCAGAAACAGAGTTTGAATTTATGCGCACACTTATTGAGCGCAATATGATACCTGAGGATGTTACTGTACAGGTACTTACACAGTGCCGTGACCATATCATCCGTAAAACATTTGAGGCAGTTAAGGGCGCTCCCAGAGCAATTATCCATTTTTATAACTCCACAAGTGTTGCTCAGCGTGAGCAGGTATTTAAGAAGAGCAAGGAAGAAATCAAGCAGATTGCCATTGACGGCGCAAAGCTTGTTAAGCAGCTCAGCCAGGAGTATGAGGGCAACTTCCTCTTTGAGTACAGCCCCGAAAGCTTTACAGGCACAGAGCCTGAGTACGCAGTAGAGGTTTGTAACGCAGTTATTGATATAATTGAGCCTACTAAAGAGAGACCTCTTATCCTTAACTTACCCGTTACAGTAGAGATGAGCATGCCTCACGTTTACGCAAACCAGATTGAATGGTGCTGCGACCACTTCCATAACAGAGATTGTGTGCTTGTTTCCACACATCCTCATAACGACAGAGGCACAGGCGTTTCCTGCGCAGAGATGGCAGTGCTTGCAGGTGCAGACAGAGTTGAGTGCTGCTTATTCGGTAACGGCGAGCGCACAGGTAATGCAGATGCAATCACAGTTGCAATGAATATGTATGCACAGGGCGTTGACCCCGGCCTTGATTTCAGCAATATGCCCGAAATCTGTGAGATTTATGAAAGAGTAACACGTATGCACGTTTATGAGCGTACACCTTATGCAGGTGCTCTTGTATTCGCAGCATTCTCAGGCAGCCATCAGGATGCTATTGCAAAGGGTATGACATATTACCGTCAGAATGAGCAGCATCAGTGGAATTGCCCATACATCCCCATTGACCCAACAGACATCAGCCGTACTTACGATGCTGACGTTATCCGCATCAATTCACAGAGCGGTAAGGGCGGTATCGGCTTCCTGCTTGAGCAGAATTTCGGCTATGACCTGCCCAAGAAGATGAGAGAGGCTCTCAGCTATACAGTTAAGGATGTATCCGACCATGCACATAAAGAGCTTTCAGTAAACGAGGTTCTCAACGTATTTGAAGATACTTATCTTAATAAGTCAGGCAGCTTTAAGCTGATTGATACTCACTTCAAGAGAATCACAGATGAGATTGAAGCTACTGTAACCTATGAGTACAATGGCGTATCTCACGAGGCAATAGGCACAGGTAACGGTCGTCTTGATGCAACAGCCAATGCAATCCGCAAGGCAACAGGCATCCGCTTCAAGGTAAGCCATTACAGTGAGCACAGCCTTGATCAGGGCTCTACAAGCCGTGCATGCAGCTATGTAGGTCTTGACTGGGAGGATGGCACAGTTACATGGGGTGCCGGCACTCACACAGATATTATTTTTGCAGGTATTAAGGCACTTGTAAGTGCAATTAACAATAAGTAAGGAGTAATCGCTATGGGTATGACAATGACACAGAAAATCCTTGCTGCTCACGCAGGTCTGGATTCTGTAAAAGCAGGTCAGCTTATCAACGCACGCCTTGACAGCGTACTTGGTAACGATATTACTACACCTGTTGCAATCAACGAGTTTGAAAAAGCCGGTTTTAACGGCGTATTTGATAAATCAAGAATCAACATCGTGCTTGACCACTTTGTTCCCAACAAGGATATAAAGAGCGCAGAGCAGAGCAAAAAGTGCCGTGACTTTGCAGGCAAGTACAGCATTGAGAATTTCTTTGATGTTGGTAAGATGGGCATTGAGCATGCACTTCTTCCCGAGCAGGGCATTGTAACTGCAGGTGACTGCATTATTGGTGCAGACTCTCACACTTGTACATACGGTGCTGTTGGTGCTTTCTCCACAGGCGTTGGCTCCACAGATATGGCAGCAGGTATGGCTACAGGTATGGCATGGTTCAAGGTTCCCTCAGCTATCAAGGTTGTTCTTAACGGCAAGCTTCGTCCCTGGGTATCAGGCAAGGATGTAATCCTTCACCTTATCGGCACAATCGGTGTTGACGGCGCTCTTTACAAGAGCCTTGAGTTTACAGGCGAGGGCGTTAAGACCCTTTCAATGGATGACCGTCTTTGCATTTGTAACATGGCTATCGAAGCTGGCGCAAAGAATGGTATCTTCCCCGTAGACGAAATTACAACTGAGTACCTTACAGGCAGAAGCAGAAGAGAATGGGTTGCTTACGCAGCAGATGATGACGCTGAGTATGAAAGCACAGTTGAAATTGACCTTTCCACTCTTGAAAGCACAGTTTCATACCCCCACCTTCCTGAGAATACTCACCTTGCTAAGGAATCAGGCTCAATCAAAATTGATCAGGTTGTTATCGGCAGCTGCACAAACGGCAGACTTGAAGATATGGAAGCAGCCTACAATATTCTTAAGGACAGAAAAGTTGCTGATGGTATCAGAGTAATTATTATCCCCGGTACTATGCAGATTTACCGTGAGTGCATTACAAGAGGCTATGCTACCGCATTTGTTGATGCAGGCTGTGTAGTTTCTACACCTACCTGTGGCCCCTGCCTTGGTGGTTACATGGGCATCCTTGCAAAGGGTGAAAGATGTATAAGCACCACAAACAGAAACTTCATTGGCCGTATGGGTCACGTTGAAAGTGAAGTTTATCTTGCAAGCCCCGCTGTTGCAGCGGCATCCGCATTAACAGGATACATTGAAGATCCTGAGAAGTATATGAGGTGAGAATATGAAGGCACAAGGATTAGTACATAAGTATGGCGACAACATCGATACCGATGTTATTATCCCCGCACGTTACCTCAACACTCAGAGTGCAGAGGAGCTTGCATCCCACTGTATGGAAGATATAGATTTAGATTATGTTAAGAATGTAAACAAGGGCGACATTATGGTAGGCGGCTGGAACTTTGGTTGTGGCTCCTCCCGTGAGCATGCTCCCCTTGCTATTAAGACCTCAGGCATTGCCTGCGTTATAGCAAAGAGCTTTGCACGTATTTTCTACCGCAACAGCATTAACATCGGTCTCCCCATTCTTGAGTGTGAGCCCGCAAGCGAAGCTATTGCAAAGGGTGACGAGGTAAGCATTGATTACGATACAGGTGTAATTACCGATATCACCACAGGTGAAACCTTCCAGGCAGAGCCCTTCCCTCCCTTTATTCAGGAGATAATCACAAAGGGCGGACTTATGAACAGCATAAGGGAGAAATAAGAAATGGAAAAAAATATTGCAGTAATCTGGGGCGACTGCTCCAGTAAAGAAATAGTAAGAGAATCTATCAGAGTTCTTGATAAGATTGCCGCAAAGTATGGTCACACCTTCAACTACACAGATGTAGCTATGGGCGGTGAGGCTCTTGATAAATACGGTGATCCCCTTCCTCAGCATGAGCTTGATAAGTGCCTTGCTTCCGACAGCGTACTTCTTGGTGCTGTTGGTGACCCTAAGTGGGAAGGCGTTAAGGGCGAAATGCGCCCCGAAAAAGGTCTTTTAAGACTTCGTGCAGGTATGGGTCTTTACTCAAATAACAGACCTGCAAAAATCTGGCCTCAGCTTGCTGATGCTTCACCCCTTAAGCCCTCAATCGTAGAGCAGGGTATTGATTTTATAATCGTGCGTGAGCTTATTGGTGGCTGCTACTTTGGTGAGCATAAGACTGATGTGCTTGAAAATGGTGAAAAGCAGGCAGTAGATACCATGCCCTACAGTGAGCATGAGATTGAAAGAATAGGCCGTATCGGCTTTGAAACCGCTATGAAGCGTAATAAGAAGCTTACCTGCGTAGATAAGGCAAATGTGCTTGATACAAGCCGTCTGTGGCGTGAGGTTATGCACAAGCTTCAGGCTGAGTATCCTGAGGTTGAGTACAGCGAAATGTTTGTAGATAACGCAGCTATGCAGATTTGTAAAAATCCTTCTCAGTTTGACGTTATCGTTACTGAAAATATGTTTGGCGATATCCTTTCAGATGAAGCCAGCCAGATTACCGGCTCAATCGGTATGATTCCCTCATCATCACTCGGTGATGGCACAAGAGGTCTTTATGAGCCTATCCACGGCTCAGCTCCTGACATTGCAGGTCAGGATAAGGTTAACCCCATTGCTTGTATCCTTTCCGCAGCTATGATGCTCCGTTACAGCTTTGATATGGCAGCTGAGGCTGATGATATTGAGGCAGCAGTAAACAAGGTGCTTGATAAGGGTCTTCGTACTGCAGATATGATGAGTGAGGGCTGCACACTTGTAGGTTGCTCCGCTATGGGCGATGCAATCCTTGCAGAAATCTGATTTTAAGTTTACTTTTCATAACAACAGAGGTAATAAGTGATGTTAACACTTGACAGGGTATATAAGGCACGCAGGGTGCTTGAGGAGGTTATCCGTAAAACAGATATGATAGCCGCCCCTAAGCTTCATCCTGAAGCAAATGTGTATCTTAAAACTGAAAACCTTCAGGTAACAGGCTCCTTCAAGGTTCGTGGCTCATATTTCAAAATAAGCCAGCTTTCCGATGAGGATAAGGCAAAGGGCGTAATTGCCTGCTCAGCAGGTAACCATGCTCAGGGCGTTGCCCTTGCTGCTACAAGAAATGGTATTAAGTCCATTATCTGCCTGCCTGATGGCGCTCCCATCAGCAAGGTGGAGGCTACAAAAAAATATGGTGCAGAGGTTTGCCTTGTAAAGGGCGTTTATGATGACGCCTACAAAAAGGCAATAGAGCTTCGTGACGCAAACGGCTACACCTTTATTCACCCCTTCAATGACGATGATGTTATTGCAGGTCAGGGCACAATCGGTCTTGAAATTCTTGATCAGCTTCCTGATGTGGATGTAGTTGTAGTGCCTATCGGTGGCGGCGGACTTATAGCAGGCGTTGCCTACGCAATAAAGCAGCTTAAGCCCAACTGTAAAATTTACGGTGTTCAGGCAGCAGGTGCTCCCTCAATGGAAAAGAGCATTGTAGATAACGAGATTATCACCCTTCCAGGTGTTAATACCATTGCAGATGGTATTGCCGTTAAAACTCCCGGTGATTTGACATACGAGCTTGTAAAGCAGTATGTAGATGGCATTGTAACTGTATCAGATGATGAGATTGCCCTTGCAATTCTCACCCTTCTTGAGCAGCAGAAGCTTATTGCAGAGGGCGCAGGCGCAGTACCCATTGCCGCAGTTATGAATGGCAAAATTCCTGATATAGATGGCAAAAATGTTTGCTGCCTTGTATCAGGCGGTAACATTGATGTTACAATACTTTCAAGAGTTATTGAGAGAGGTCTTAAAATGGGCGGCAGAACAGCCGACATTGTTATTGCTCTTTCAGATAAACCAGGTCAGCTTGCAGGCGTAAGCCAGATAGTTGCAGAGCAGGGCGCAAACGTTGTATCTGTAAACTATGACTCAACTGACCTTGATATGAATATTACAGACTGCTATCTTAAGATTGGCGTAGAAACAAGAAACTTTGAGCATATTGTAGCTGTCAAGAAGGCTCTTACAGATGCAGGCTTCAAGGTTTGTGACTGATAAAGGAGAGATATTATGGAATACGTAGCAACAAATAATGCTCCCGGTGCAATCGGCCCTTACTCACAGGCAGTTAAGGTTAATGGCCTTCTCTTTACCTCAGGTCAGATTGCAATTAACCCTGCAACAGGCGCAGTTGAGGCTGATACCATTCAGGGTCAGACAGAGCAGGTTTGCAAAAATGTTAAGGCTATTGTGGAAGCAGCAGGCACATCAATGGATAAGGTTGTTAAAACAGTATGCTTCCTTGCTGATATTGCAGATTTTGCCGCATTCAACGAAATTTACGGCAACTACTTTACCTCAAAGCCTGCCCGCTCCTGCGTGGCAGTAAAGGACCTTCCCAAGGGCGTTCTTTGTGAGGTTGAAGCTATTGCAGAGCTTTAATATATAAAAATAATTGACTAATTAAAAATAAGTGGTACAATATAATTTAATCTTTATTTTATGTTTTTACCACGGAGGTAAACATGGCATCTAAAAAGAAAACAATTTATTCTGGTTCCAGAATACTCTGTGAAACTCTTATTGAGCAGGGCGTTACAGATGTATTCGGTTACCCCGGTGGCCAGGTTATCAATATTTATGATGAGCTTTATAAGGTAAGTGACAGGCTCAATCATGTTCTTTGCGCACATGAGCAGGGTGCTTCTCACGCTGCAGATGGTTATGCAAGAGCAACAGGTAAGGTTGGCGTATGTATTGCCACCTCAGGCCCCGGCGCTACAAACCTTGTTACAGGTATTGCTACCGCTATGCTGGACTCCGTACCAATGGTTGCAATCACAGGTAACGTTCCCAATTCACTTATTGGTAAGGATGCTTTTCAGGAGGTTAACATTGTAGGTGTTACTCTCCCCATTACAAAGCACAATTTCTTTGTAAGTGATGTAAGCGAGCTTGCAGATACAATCCGTGAAGCTTTCAGAATTGCAAAATCCGGCAGACCAGGTCCCGTTCTTGTAGATATCCCCAAGGATGTTCAGGTAGCTACTTATGAGTATGAGCCACAGCCCGTTGTGGATTATTACCCTGAGGAAGAGGCTGATGAGGCTGATATCCAGAAGGCAATAGAGCTTATCAACAAAGCTAAAAAGCCCTATATTTATATCGGCGGCGGCGCAGCTGCTTATGGTATGACAAAAGAGCTTATGGCATTTGCTGAAAAGATTGATGGCTATATCGGCTGTACATTTATGGGCCTTTCCGTACTTCCTGATTCCTATGAGAGATACTTAGGTATGCAGGGCATGCACGGTCACTACGCATCATCTATGGCAAATAAGGATGCTGACCTTATTATCGGTATCGGTGTAAGATTCAGCGACAGAGCCACAGGTAATGTTTCAAAATATGCCAAAAAGGCAAAGATTATACAGATTGATACCGACCTTTCAGAAATTGATAAGAATGTAAAGGTTGACCTTGGTATCATCGGCAACATTCCCACCTCCTTCAAGAAGATAATGGATGGTGTTAATGAAGCAAAGCACCCAGATTGGGCAAAGATGATAGAGGCTCACAAGGCAAAGGAAGAGGAGATTAAGCAGATTGACTTAGCCCTTCCCCGTGAGCACATGTCACCCAGAGTAATTTTTGACATCATCAATGATGTTAAGGATAAATCCACAGTTATTGCAACAGACGTTGGTCAGCACCAGATGTGGGCTGCTCAGTACACCAGATTTGAGGCAAAGAGAAGATTTGCTTCCAGCGGTGGTCTTGGCACAATGGGTTACGGTCTTGGTGCAGCAATCGGCGCAGCAATAGGCAGCGGCGATAAAACAGTACTTATCACAGGCGACGGCAGCTTTGGTATGAACCTTAACGAAATGGCAACCCTTGCTGCATATAATGTACCCGTTGTAGTTATACTTCTTAACAACAGCGTTCTCGGTATGGTTCGTCAGTGGCAGACCTTATTCTTCGGTCAGAGATACTCAAACACTGAGCTTAATATAAGAAAGACAGATTTTGTTGCTCTTGCAAAGGCTTTTGGTGTAAACGGTACATTCGCAAAGGATGAGAAGGAGTTCAGAAAGGCCTTCACAAAGGCTATGAAGTTCAATGGTCCCTCATTTATTGAGGTTCCCGTTGATAAGGATGAGCTTGTTCTTCCTATGCTTCCCCCCGGCGGTTCAGTTGATGATATGATTGCAACTAAAGAGGAGGCTTACAACAGATGAAAAGTGTAATTGCTGTATATGTTGAAAACAAATATGGTGTACTTGCAAGAGTCTGCGGCCTTTTCCTCAGAAGAGGTTTCAACATTGATTCACTCACAGTAAGTGAAACTGAAGAAGAGGGCTACTCAAGAATCACCCTTACAACAGGTGACGATAAGGCTACACTCAAGCAGCTTGTTCGTCAGCTTGAAAAGCTTCACAATGTTAAGAAGGTTCAGGTTTTCAATAAGGAAACCACAGTTGAGCACGAGCTTCTCTTAGTTAAGATTAAAAACACAGAGAAGAACAGAAGTGAAGTAGTTGCAGTTGCAAGCATTTATGATGCAAAAATCGTTGACTACACAAACGATGCAATTATGATTGAGGTTACTGCAAGCGTTTCAAAGCTTAATGCCTTTATTGAGGTTATAAAGCCTATGGGCATTGTTGAAATGTGCAGAACAGGTGTTATTGCCCTTTCAAGAGGTAACGAAACACTTAAGGACCACAAATAATTTTGTTAAAAAGAGACGAAAGCCTCTGATTATAAAGTAATAAATAATTTTTAAAGGAGATAATTATCATGCAGAGAATTTTCTACCAGCAGGATTGTAATCTTGCAAAGCTTAGCGGCAAAACAGTTGCTATTATCGGCTACGGCTCACAGGGCCACGCACACGCACTTAACCTCAAGGAGTCCGGCGTTGACGTAATCGTTGGTCTTTATGAAGGTTCAAAGAGCTGGGCAAAGGCAGAGGCTGCTGGCCTTAAGGTTATGACAGCTGCTGACGCAGCAAAGAATGCTGACCTTATCATGATCCTCATCAACGATGAGAAGCAGGCAAAGCTTTACAAAGAGAGCATTGAGCCCAACCTTTCAGAGGGTAAGACTCTTGCATTCGCACACGGCTTCAACATTCACTTCGGTTGCATTAAGCCTCCCAAGAATGTTAACGTTATCATGATCGCTCCTAAGGGCCCCGGCCACACAGTAAGAAGCGAGTATCAGGCTGGCAAGGGCGTTCCTTGTCTTATCGCTGTTGAGCAGGATGCTACTGGCGATGCTCTTGAAATCGGTCTTGCTTATGCACTTGGTATCGGCGGCGCTCGTGCAGGCGTTCTTGAAACTAACTTCAGAACTGAAACTGAAACTGACCTCTTTGGTGAGCAGGCAGTTCTTTGCGGCGGTGTTTGCGCACTTATGCAGGCTGGTTTTGAAACACTTTGCGAAGCTGGTTATGACCCCAGAAACGCTTACTTTGAGTGTATCCATGAGATGAAGCTTATCGTTGACCTTATTTACCAGAGCGGTTTTGAAGGCATGCGTTACTCAATCTCCAACACAGCTGAGTACGGCGATTACATCACAGGTCCTAAGATCATTACTGAAGAGACCAAGAAGGCTATGAAGAAGGTTCTTGCTGACATTCAGGATGGTTCATTCGCTAAGGAATTCCTCCTTGACATGAGCGATGCAGGTTCACAGGTTCACTTCAATGCTATGCGTAAGATCGCTGCTGAGCATCCCGCAGAAGTAGTTGGTAAGGAAATCCGTAAGCTCTACAGCTGGAGCGACGAAGACAAGCTCATCAACAACTAATTATAAATAATCCAAAGGCGGAATTTTACAATGATTAAAGATACAATAGTTGAGGGCTTTAATAATGCCCCTCACCGCAGTCTTTACCATGCACTTGGTCTTACCAAGGAAGAGCAGGAAAGACCTCTTATCGGTATTGTAAGTTCTTTTAACGAAATAGTTCCCGGCCACATGAACATTGACAAAATTGTTGATGCTGTTAAGCTGGGCGTAGCAATGGCAGGCGGTACACCTATCGTATTCCCTGCAATTGCTGTATGCGACGGTATTGCCATGGGCCATACCGGTATGAAGTATTCACTTATTACCCGTGACCTTATTGCAGACTCTACTGAGTGTATGGTAAATGCACACGGCTTTGACGGCCTTGTAATGGTACCTAACTGTGATAAGAACGTTCCCGGCCTTCTTATGGCTGCTGCAAGACTTAATATCCCCACTATCTTTGTAAGTGGTGGTCCTATGCTTGCAGGTCACGTAAATGGTAAAAAGACTTCACTCTCAAGCATGTTTGAGGCAGTTGGCGCTTACTCAGCAGGCAAAATTGATGATGAACAGCTCCGTATATGTGAAGAGGGCACCTGCCCCACCTGCGGCTCATGCTCAGGTATGTACACAGCTAACTCAATGAACTGCCTTACTGAGGTACTTGGTATGGGTCTTAAGGGTAACGGCACTATTCCTGCTGTTTACTCATCCCGTATTGAGCTTGCTAAGCACGCAGGTATGCAGATTATGGACCTTGTTAAGAAGGATATTAAGCCCAGAGATATTATGACTGCGGCTGCTATCCGCAATGCCCTTACTGCAGATATGGCACTTGGCTGCTCCACAAACAGTATGCTTCATCTTCCCGCAATCGCAAATGAGTGCGGTGTTGAGTTTAATCTTGATATGGCTAATGAGGTTAGTGAACGTACACCTAACCTTTGCCACCTTGCTCCTGCAGGTCCCACCTATATGGAGGACCTTAACGAGGCAGGCGGTGTTTATGCCGTACTTAAAGAGCTTACTAAGCTTAACCTTCTTGATACATCAGTTATGACCTGCACAGGTAAGACCATGGCTGAGAATATTGAAGGTGCAGTTAATAAAGACAATACAGTTATCAGAACTGTTGATAACCCCTACACTAAGACAGGCGGCATTGCTGTGCTCAAGGGCAATATTGCTCCTAACGGCTGTGTTGTTAAGCGTAGTGCAGTTGCTCCCGAAATGCTTCAGCATAGCGGCCCTGCAAAGGTATTCAACAGCGAAGAGGAATGCATTGCAGCTATCTACGGCGGCAAGATTGTTGCCGGTGACGTAGTAGTTATCAGATACGAAGGCCCTGCAGGCGGCCCCGGTATGAGAGAAATGCTTTCACCCACTTCAGCTATTGCTGGTATGGGTCTTGATAAGCAGGTTGCTCTTATTACAGATGGTCGTTTCTCAGGTGCTACAAGAGGTGCAAGTATCGGTCACGTTTCACCCGAGGCAGTAAGCGGTGGTTTAATCGCTTATGTTAAGGATGGTGACATCATCTCTATCAATATTCCTGAGTATAAGATTTCACTTGATGTTAGTGATGAGGAAATTGCAAAGCGCAAAGAAACCATGACTATCACCAAGAAGGAAGGCATCAAGGGTGCCCTCCTCAGATACTCACAGATGGTTAGCTCTGCTGATAAGGGCGCTATCGTTAATAAATTTCTTGGATAAGAGGAATTAAGTTATGACCGGGCAGGAATTAAAAGAATTGTACTTAGAATTAAATGCTGTAAGTATTTTCAGAGATATTATGGAGAGAGAGCCCATGTTACTTTTCAAAGGGCTTTCAGAGGTAGAAACAGCAGATGTAGGTACAAGGCTTAATCTGCTCGGTCAGTTTATTTTCTCATTAGCTGATTATAATTATTCATTCTCTGATTTTCTTCAGGATGCAATTTATACTGATGAAAATAAATATATTGTTCTCAAGGCAAAGAAGGGCGAAATACCCGAAAGTGCCGAAAAGAATGCAGAGAATGAGCTGAAGCTTTTTACAAGCCTTACAAAGCTTACTGCTGATGATTTGATTGAGGGATATGATGGTTATATTCCTCAGTTTGAAAATGAGTATATTGACTTTGTTGAAGGCTATAAGCAGCGCATTGAAAAAATCAGTGATGTAGGTTACGGCATTTTTGCAGGCAGCAATATGTTCAGAGTGCAGGAGGGCGTTATTATGCCTGTTACTGTATCTGATGATATTTCACCTGACAGATTTGTTGGCTATGAGGCTGAGCGCAAGCAGGTATTTGATAACACAGTTGCTCTTATTGAGGGTAAGCCCGCTGCAAATATCTTACTTTATGGTGATGCAGGCACAGGTAAATCCTCCACAGTAAAGGCATGTGCAAATTACTTTGCAGATAAGGGCGTAAGGCTTATTGAAATAAGAAAAGACCAGCTTTTCAGCCTTTCTGATATAATGGCTAAAATCAGCAGCAATCCACTTAAATTTATAATCTTTATTGATGACCTTTCATTCAATAAAAATGACGATTGCTTCAGTATGCTTAAGGCTGCACTTGAGGGCAGCGCATCTGCCCTTGCAAATAATGCAGTTATATATGCAACAAGCAACAGAAGGCATATTGTTAAGGAGAGCTTTGCAGACCGCAGCACAGACCAGGATGATATACATCATAATGATACTGTTCAGGAGCTTCTCTCACTTTCAGACAGATTTGGCTTAACAGTTTACTTTGAAAAGCCTAATAAAAAATTATATCTTGATATTGTTCACGCTATGGCAGAAAAGAATGGCATAGAAATGGATTACTCCGATATGGATATCCTTGCAGAGCGCTTCGCACTTAATAAGGGCAGCCGCTCACCAAGAACTGCAGAGCATTTTGTGGACAGCCTGATATAACTTAAAAGACGCCGGTTAAGGCGTCTTTTTTAATATCTGAAAAAACAAAAAGTAAAAATAATAAGGATAATTTCAGAAAAAATTTGCAATTTTACTTGACAAGTTAGCATATGCTAACTATAATATAGATGTAGAAAACAAGAGTAAATATAAAATGATTACAAAGTGAAAGGAAGATGGGAATGACCTGGTTAATGGCAAATATAGGCACAATAGTTGTGGCAGTAATTCTTGCAATAGTTGTTACTGCTGTTATAGCTAAAATGGTTAAGAATAAAAAGCAGGGCAAATCTTCCTGTGGTTGTGGCTGCGAAAGCTGTGCAATGAAGGGCGAATGCCACAAATAAATAAGACAATATCTTTCCTCTTAAATAAATGATTATGTATGCAGAAAACACCCGAC
>JAKSQR010000120.1 GCA_024404065.1 Clostridia bacterium
TTCTCAATTCACCCAATGAAAAAAAGCCTGCTACAGTCGTTGAACCTGAGACAGTTAGTGAAAAGCGGTCTGTGGAAACTCAGGAAAATAAAGATACCTTTAATGAGGAGGAGTTTCACCTTGTAGGTGAAGCCTTCCGTACATATATAATCTGTGAGTACAAAAAGAAGCTTATCTACATTGATAAGCACGCTGCTCACGAAAGAATCATTTACGAAAAGCTTAAAAGAGAAAATGGCGAAAGGTCAGGTCAGCTTCTTTTAATGCCCATCACCGTTACTCTTTCAAAGGACGAATATTCCGCATTGCTTGAAAATACTGAGCTTATAAATTCCTCAGGGTTTGAGGTTGAGGATTTCGGCGGCGGATGCGTTATAGTCAGAGAATGCCCAATGGAGCTTTCACCTGATGATGTGCCTGATGTAATTGCTGAAATTGCAGGCAGATTTGTGGAGAAAAAGCAGGATGTAAGCTTTGAAAAGCTGGATTGGATATTCCATTCTGTTGCCTGCCGTAGTGCAATAAAGGCAGGGGATTTTACCGACAGGTATGAGATGGAAGTATTTGCAAAGCAGCTTCTTTCTATGCCTGATATCCGCTACTGCCCCCATGGCAGACCAGTTTTAATTGAAATGACACAAAGAGAGTTGGAAAAGAATTTTGGCAGAATATAAAATACCTGTCCTTGCAGTTGTGGGTCCCACCGCTTCAGGCAAAACCTCACTGGGTGTCAATATATGTAAAGCAGTAGATGGCGAGGTTGTATCCTGCGATTCAATGCAGATTTACAAGGGTATGACCATTGCCACCGCAAAGCCCACAGCAGATGAGATGGAGGGCATACCTCATCATCTTATAGATTTTGCTGAGCCCACAGAGGTATTCAGCGTGGCAAAATACTGCGAAATGGCAAAGGAAACAATTAAAGATATACACGCAAGGGGAAAGGTGCCGGTGCTTGTTGGTGGCACAGGATTATATTACTCATCCCTTGCAGATAATATTGAGTTTCTTGAGGAAGAGTCTGACTTTGAGTACCGTGAGGCACTTAAAGAGAGAGCGGAAAAAGAAGGTGCAGAGGCTTTACTTTCAGAGCTTCGTCTTATAGACCCTGAGTCAGCAGCAAGGCTCCATGCAAATAATTTAGGGCGTGTAATAAGAGCCCTTGAAATATATCACACTACCGGAAAAACCATCACACAGCAAAATGAGCTTTCAAAGCTTCAGCCATCACCCTTTGAGTTTAAGACTATTTGCCTTGACGCAGAGGACAGGCAGTTCTTATATGACCGTATAAATCTCAGGGTGGATTTAATGGTTAAAGCAGGGCTTGTGGAAGAGGCAGAAAGATTTTTTAAGAGTGATGTAGGCAGAACGGCAGTTCAGGCAATCGGTTACAAGGAGCTTAAGCCATATTTTGATGGTTACAGCACACTTGATGAATGCCTTGATATGCTTAAAATGCAGACAAGGCGTTATGCCAAGCGTCAGCTTACATGGTTCAGGCGTGATGAAAGAATTAAATTTTTAAAAATTGATAAATACGAAAGCTCAGCTGCTTTGCTTGCAGATGCGCTTGAATACTTTGGAAAGGAGAGTGAACAGATTTGAAAAGAAATAAAGCAATTTTTGCAATAGGCGTGCTTGTAGTGCTGCTTGTCTTTTTATATCTCAGCACTGTTGTTTATCGGTCAATAACCAATGACCGCAAAACTGTTACAGCAGTAGTAACCACAGTGCCAAAAACTGTGGATGCAGATATGTTCATTATCCGTGACGAAGTAATACTTGATGAGGCTTCAGGAGGCTATGCTGTTTCCCTTGCAATAAATGGTGAAAAGGTAAAAGCAGGCGGAGAAATTGCAGCAGTGTTTGATTCAAAGGAATCAGCCGAAAACTATACATCATCACTGGCACTTAACAAAAAGCTTGAAACTTATAAGACTATAAACAATCAGGTTAAGCTTGCAAACCTTGACCTTGAAGGTCTTTCTAACAGTATAAACAGTGATTTCTTCAAGATGCTGGATTCAGTATATACAAACGATTTTTCAGGTATATCCGATACACAGTTATCCTTCAGTGAGAAGCTTTCACGTAAAAATGTTTCACTTGGTGATGAGGTTGACTGCTCAAAGCAGATTGAAGAGCTGCAAAAGCAGATAGACAGCCTTAATGTAAGGTCACCAAAAAGCACTATTATTACCGAATCATCAGGCTACTACGTAAGCAGACCCGACGGATATGAGGATATACTCACAACTGCCGATGTTGAAAATCTTACCGAAGAAATGCTTACA
Organism: Clostridia bacterium; assembly: GCA_024404065.1. Taxonomy (GTDB): domain Bacteria; phylum Bacillota; class Clostridia; order Oscillospirales; family Acutalibacteraceae; genus CAG-177. The sequence continues at coordinate 2,301 of JAKSQR010000120.1, forward strand.
GGCGCTTTTGAGGCAGAAAAAAAGGAAGTTTCAAAAAATGCCACAGGCAAAATCATTACAGGCTATGATTGGTACATAGCTACCATAATCAGCTCTGATGATGCCACAGATATAGATGTAGGCAAGTCACTTACTATTATGCTTGGTGATGGGGATAACGAAAAAGTCGTAGCTAAGGTTTACTCACGTAAAGCACTTGAAGATAAACGTGTGCTTCTCGTATTCCAGACCACTTATATGAATGAGCAGCTTGCTACAATCCGTAAGGTAAACGGCAAAATTCTTGTGCGTACATATCGAGGCATTAAAATGAATGCTGATGCAGTGCGTGTAGATGAAAATGGTCAGAAGGGCGTATTTATAAGAGAAGGCAACATATCCAAGTTTAACAAAATAGAAGAGCTTGGCTACGTGGATAACTATGTTATTGTAAAAGACAATACAGGTAAAGCAGGTTGGCTTTCTCAGTATGACGAAGTATTTATTTCGGGAAAGGATCTTTTTAATGGAAAAGTTATATCCTGAATCTAAGTTTATTGATATTGAAGAAAATCTGAAGGTAATAAGAGAAAATATTGCAGAGGCTGCAATCAAATCAGGCAGAAAGCCTGAGGATATACACTTTATGGCAGTAACCAAAACCATAGAGCCAATGTATATCAATCACGCCCTTGAGAATGGTATTGACCTTATAGGTGAAAACAGAGTGCAGGAATTTCTTGAAAAAGAGCCTGACCTGAAGCTTGATAATGTCAAGGCACATCTTATTGGTCACCTTCAGAGCAACAAGGCTAAAAAAATAGTTGGCAAGGTAGATGTAATTCAGAGTGTTGATACAGTTAATATCGCAAATGAAATTGCAAAGCATGCCAATAACCTTGGTATAACCCAAAAGGTTTTAATTGAAATCAATGCAGGCTGTGAGTGGAGTAAATTCGGCTTTGACATTGCCGAAGTTAAAGAAAAAGTTCACGAAATATCCGAAATAAAAGGCATTGATATTCAAGGTCTTATGTGCGTTGCCCCAATTTGTGAAAATACTGCAGATTTAATGCAAATTTTTAACAATATGTATAATAAGTTTATTGACATTAAGGCAGAAAATTGGGATAATGTAAATATGAATATCCTTTCAATGGGTATGTCTGGTGATTACCAGGAAGCCATATTGGGAGGGGCTAATCTTGTTCGTGTAGGCTCAGCAATTTTTGGCCCAAGAATTTACAGAGATAAGCATTAAGTTCAGTAAGTGATGCCGCATAGCGGTTACCATATTTAAGGAGGAAATACTATGAGTTTCAAAGACAAGTTCCAGAGTTGGATAAACTACTCTGACGACAATTATGTTGATGGTGTAGAGCAGGCTGCAGATGATGATTTTGATTTTGCACCAGGTGACGAGCCCGCAGCACGTCCCCAGCCTCAGACACAGCCAAAGGCATTCCGCACAAAGTCAAATAACAACGTTGTAAGCATCAATTCCCCTAAGCCCGCACCCACAAAGCCCAGCGTTGTATTCCAGCAGATTGACAAATTTGAAGATGTAAATAAGGTTGCTGATATCCTTAAGCAGAAGAGAATCGTTGTACTCAACCTTGAGAATTGTCCCAATGATGTTTCTCAGAGAATCATTGACGTGCTTTACGGTGTTTCTTATGCAGGCGATGGCGACTTCAAGAGAATAGCAGGCAGAGCATATATCATCACTCCAAACAATGTTCCTGTTTCAGGTGAGCTTGGTATTGATATATCCGACTATGCTGATAATTTATAATTTGGAGAGGTAAGGTGTTAATCAGATGATAAAGCCCGATCAGATTACAAGTGTTAAATTTACTCCGGTAAGTGCCGGCACATATAGTGCAGAAGAGGTTGATGCTTTCGTTCAGGAGGTAGCAGCAGCTTATGGTGAGGTTGTAGACCAGAATACAACCCTTATGAAGAAAATGAGCATCCTTGCAGAGAAGGTAGAGAGCTACCGCAATGACGAAGAAGCTATCAAGAGCGCACTTCTTGATGCTCACAAAATGGCTGAAAACGTTACAAAAACTGCTGATGCAAAGGCACAGGAAACAATTTCTGCTGCTGATATCAAGGCTCAGGCAGTTACTGCTGAGGCTGAGAAAAAGGCTGCTGAAATTCAGGAAGCAGCTCGCCTTGAGGCAGGCAACACAGTTCAGAATGCAAGAACAGCAGTTGCTTCTCTTACAGAGAGAGCACAGGCTGAGGCAGATAAGGTTGTAGCTGAGGCTACAAAGAAGGCTGATGAGATTATTGCAAACGCTAATAAAGAGGGCGATGCAATCATCGGTAACAGCAAAAAAGAATATAACTTCTACACTACTGAGCTTGAAAAGGTAAAGGCAGAAATCGTTAAGTTCAAGTCAATGGTTAATGAGCTTAAAATTGAAGAGTCTGTTGCAGCTGCAGCCCTTTACACAGAGGAGGAGATTAACGCTCACGTTTATACTCCCGCAGTTGAAACAGTTGCAGAGCCCGTAGCTGAAACAGCTGCTCCTGTTGTTGAAGAGGCAGCAGAGCCTGTTGTTCCTTTTGAAACTCCTGCTGTTGAAGAAGCTCCCGTAGTT
>JAKSQR010000121.1 GCA_024404065.1 Clostridia bacterium
ATAGCAGAAACAGCAACAATCCATTGTTTTCCGTACTTGCATACATCAACACCATTAACTAACTTGCCATAGGCAACAGCCTTTCGAAGTGTGCTTTCGTTTAATCCCCATAGAGTTGTTGCATCGCTAAATGCCATTAGTCCATCAAATGGTGTGTCCACCTTTTCGCCATTTGCAAATAACTCATCACAGGAAATGTCCATTTCATCGCCCCATATTACACCATATCCACCTACATCTACCTGCACAGATGTAAATATTTCTGGAGCTTTTAACTCTGCGAACATCTTATACTGCTCTATAAGAGGTGCAACATCATAAATCTTTGTAACACCCTCTGCAAACTGAACACTTAATTTATAATTTGGCAATGCTGTTACATCTTTTACCTTATGAAACATAATTACCTCCTATTATTGTAATGGTTCAAGTGCCTTGAAATCTTGCGTATCCCAAATGTACATCAGCTCATCCTTGTGAATATCTATCCATTCCATTACCATTGCTAATGCTTTTGGTGGCAAATGTCCTTCAATAACTTCTTTAGTCTGAAAGTCAATTGCTGCAACGTCCTCCCCGTATATTGCGTGAATATGTGGCGGACTATGCTCACTTTGCTGAAAATACATTCTTATTATAATTCCATAGAATCTTGATAATACTGGCATTATTTCCATCTCCATTTCAAATATAGAATATCACGATATAGTGATATTGTCAACTGTAATTTTATTATCTTTATGCTCTTCTAAAAAGCTAAAAGCGAAGCCATAATCGGCTTCGCCTTTTTATATCCGTTTTAATATTTATGCTTCGCATATCCCTGTGCCAATCCCCCAGTCAGCAAAGCTGACAGCCCCCTTACTCTAAAGGGGCCGATTATTTATGCTTCGCATAACCTGATAATCAACCAATTTTCTTCTTAAACTGGCTTTCGTTTTCAAGGCCTAAGTTTGTAAGCACAAGCTTTGCGATTTCATCCCTCAGCTTATCGTTAGCCTCGGGCAGGGTCATATCACCTACTGCGAAGGGCTCACCGAAGCGTACAACAAGGTTTTTGCTGCGGAATTTGAAATCACCTGAAACGCCTACAGGTAAAATCATTGCGTTTGTCTTATCTGCCATTGAAACTGCGCCAAACTTAAATGGGAGCAAAAACTGCTCTGTTTTGTTGCGTGTGCCCTCGGGGAAAATACCGATAGCGCCTTTGTTTTTAAGCACCTTGAGAGCTGTTCTTACAGCTCTGTCATCCTTGCCGTTACGCATAACGGGGATGCAGCCTGCAAACTTGAAAAAGCCTTTAAGCTTGCCCTCAAAATACTCATTTTTTGCCATATAATTTATGGGTCTTCTTGTGGCAATAATTGCAAGGCACTGGTCATATACGTGCAGGTGATTGCTTGCAACCACAAGAGCGCCCTTCTTTGGGATTTTTTCCTTGCCTATTACCTTGGGGTTATACCACAGCTTAAAAAGTGGCACAAGTAATGGCCACATAAGGCGGTAGCCGAAGGTTGAAGGTGCTTTTATACTGCTTTTATTCTTACTCATTTTAGTTTTCTTCCTTTTTAATATTTTCTATATGCTCCTGCTTCAGCTTGTTAAAATCGGTTTTGCCGATAATTGTCTGTGGCAGGGTTTTTCTATACTCTATTTCTGCAGGCACAGAGTACCTTGCAAGGTGCTTTCTGCAGTATTCCATAATATCTGCGGTCAGCTCGTCTGATGGCTTTACATCATCTTTCAGCACAATGTAAGCCTTTGCAACCTCTACTTTATAGGGGTGAGGAATGCCTATAACCGTGCATTTACTTACTGCACTGTGCTTTTCAATTATATTCTCAATATGCTGAGGGTAAACATTAAAGCCTGATGAAATAATAAGCCTTTTGAGTCTGAGGCGGTAGAAGTAGCAGCCGTCTTCATCACGGTAGCCTATATCACCTGTGTGCAGCCATATTTTGCCGTCAGGATGGCGCTGAAGGGTCTGGGCTGTCTCTTTTTCATTATTGCGGTAGCCTGCCATCAAAGTAGGTCCGCTTATGCAGATTTCACCATCCGTATTATCGGGCAGCACATCGTGAGTGCCGGGGGTTACTATGCAAAATTCGTTGCCCGGCATAGGTTTGCCTATACTGCCTGGCTTGTAGCAATCCCTTAAAGCAAGGCAGACTGCACCGAAGCTTTCAGTAAGACCATAGCCCTGTGAGATTTTAGCCTCTGACCCGTGAGATGAAAGGAAATCATTTATCCTTTTTTCCATAGCGGGTGAAAGGGAATCGCCGCCGCTTACAATGTATTTAAGGTTTGTAAGCTCTAATTTTTCTGCGCCCTTTGATTTAAGCAATGCCTCGTAAAGAGTAGGCACGCCAAAAACTATTGTGGGGCGGTATTTTGCAAAAAGCTTTGCAAATTTTTTTGCGTCAAATCTTGGCACAAGCACTGCGCATGCACCATTGCAGAAGGTAACATGAATGCACACGCCAAGACCGAATGCGTGGAATAATGGCAATATTGCAAGCACATTATCGCCCTCTTTTATATCGGTAAGTATCATCTCTGACTGCTTACCAAGGGCAATAAAGTTCCTGTTAGTCAGCACTATCTCCTTAGGTGTACCGGTTGTGCCACCGCTGTGAAGAATTGCTGCAGGGTCTGAGCTGTAATGCCCTGTGCCTGCAATCTTTTTGCCAACGCCCTCTTTTATAAAATTCTGCCACAATGTAAAGCAGCCATACTGAGGGATTTTTGGCGCTTTTGCGGTGAATTTATAGCCGTATTTAAGCAGAGCAGGCATTGAATCTGAGGGAGAAACCACTATAACCCTCTCAAGCTTTGTGTAGCTGTATAAGCACTTGATTTTTTCAATGCAGATATCTATTGCTATAAGTATTCTGCTGTCTGCTGAGTTTATGTAACGGCATATTTCATCCTCTGATGAGAGAGGGTGTATAACATTTGCTATTGCACCTATTTTATTAAGTGCATAAATGGATATAACTGACTCGGGGGTGTTAGGCATACAGATTGTTACTATATCCCCTTTTCTTATGCCTGAGTTATAAAGGGCACTGGCGCAGGCATCTATTTTTTCAATAAGCTCCTTATAGGTGCACTGCTTGCCCATATAGTCATAAGCGGGGGCATCCTGATGCCTTAATGCGCTCTGCTTTACCATCTCGTAGGCGGAGCAATCAGGCACAGACAATGTCATATTTGACATCTCTTCCCAGCTATATATTTTAGTCTGATTTTTCCTTTTCATACTGTCACCTTAGTTTGCAAGCTTCTGGTAAATATAATCTCTGAATTTTTCGTTTTCCACAGCTAAATCCTCATCACCTACATAGTAGGGTGGGTAAAAATGAAGCTCAGGTCTTTTACCAAAAAGCTTGTGCTCACCCTTGATGGTAAAGGGAATAATGGGTGAATTTGTATCCCTTGCCATTTTAACTGCACCAATTTTGAAGGGGAGCAAAACTGCATCTGTTTTGTTGGTAGTGCCCTCGGGGAAAATGGTGATAACCCCCTCTTTATTAAGGTAATCCTTTGCAGCCTTAAGGGCATCAGGATTTTTCTTTGAGCGGTCAACGGGGATAATGCCTGCGCTCTTAAAAACTTTACCAATGGGACCCTTGAAAAGCTCAATTTTTGCAAGGTAGTGAAGGCAGCGTCTTGTGGAGGCGGAAAGGATTAAAATATCCGTAGGCTTCTTGTGGTTGCCTGCAAGCACTGCTCTTGTGTTTTTGGGTATATTCTCTTTGCCGATTATTTTTGGCCTCATTATAAGCTTATAGCCGGGGGCAAGCAGGGCTCTGATGCCCTTATAAACAACAGGTTCTCTTTCAGACATTGTAAAATTCTCCTTTATACACGCGATTTTCTGTATTTATAAATTCCGAAGGCTGCAGCCGCAGCTGTGCCTGATAATGCGGTAACTGCAATAATAGTTTTAGTGGGGAATACCCTTTTTGCTGTGGAGGCAAGGCAGCGCTCTATAATATGCTCCTGCTCACCTTGTGGAAGGTTTATTCCACTCATAACCCTTACGTATTCGTCTGTATATCTGTTAAAGCTCATCAAAGCCTCTCCTCTCAAGTTCTTTTTTCAGTTTCTCTCTGCCCGTCTGCAGCCTTTTTCTGACCGCATCCGCATTAACCCCTGTAATCTCTGCAATTTCGGAAGCTGTGTAGCCCTCAATATAGTGAAGGTCCATTACAATTTTGTACTTTGCAGGCAGGGACATAATTGCCTCAAATACACCTGAATCCTCGTCGCTTATGCCTATCTCCTCTATTTCGTCAAGGCAAAGGGAATTGTGCCTGAGCTTAAAGCGATTAAGATTTTTGCTGATGTTTGTTGCCACCCTGATGAGCCAGGCTTTTTCATGCTCATTACTCTTAAACTCGGGGGCTTCTGTCATATATTTTATGAAGGTATCCTGCACCGCATCCTCTGCATCCTCACGGGATTGAAGAATTGTAATGCAGATACGAAAAAGCATATTGCTGTATTTTTCAACCGCAAGCTCAATAAACCTTGCGTCCATTTCTCTGTTTGTTTTTGCAAAACTGATAACTATCACCTCGTTTTACTCTCACAATAATAAAACACCGCAAAGAGCCAGAATGTGAGATATATTTTTGTAAACAATTTATGAACGAAAAATCATAATTTTTTCTTTATTTATCCGACCCGTTATAGGTGTATATACATGCCTGTTTTGTTGCAGTATTTTTATAGGCAAACAGCCTTATTTGTATGAAAAATACGCCAAAAATCAAAAATTTTGAACAAAAAGTTATGACCTGCTATGTGTATTTTGCTCAAAAGACAATATAACCAAAAAAGTAAAAATGAACAGTAATTTAACA
>JAKSQR010000122.1 GCA_024404065.1 Clostridia bacterium
ATTTTATCTCTTGTGCCTGTAACACCGAGGCTTGAAACTACATAGATAAAGCCTTCTGCTTCCTTTGCAATCATGGCAATTCTGCCCTCTGAGGTAGGAGCAATAAGTGAAATCAAATCCACATCATACTGGTGGCAGATGTCTATAAACTCCTCCTTCTCCTCAAAGGGAAGGTCAGGAAGAATAAGACCATCAATGCCAATCTCATTACAGATGCTTATAAATTTTTCACTGCCGTAGGAGTATACAACATTTGCGTAGGTCATAAATACCATAGGTATTGTAACATCCTTACGAAGCTCTCTTACAAGGTCAAAAATCTTATTGGTAGTAACGCCACCTGCAAGTGCACGGATATTTGCGCCCTGAATTACAGGACCTTCAGCAGTAGGGTCTGAGAATGGAATACCAAGCTCAATTAAATCGGCACCATTCTTTACAGCCTCTCTTACAACTGCAGCAGTTGTTTCAAGGTCGGGGTCACCACAGGTGATAAATGCAACAAAGGCTTTACCATTCTCAAAAGCCTGATGAATCTTACTCATGGATATCCTCCCCTCTGTAACGGGCAATTGCGGCACAATCCTTATCGCCTCTGCCTGAAATATTTATAACAATAATTTTATCCTTATCCATCTTACCTGCCACCTTCATTGCGTAAGCAACAGCGTGAGATGATTCTATTGCGGGAATAATACCCTCTGTTTTTGCAAGATACTCAAAGGCTTCAACTGCCTCGTCATCTGTAATAGGTACATACTTTGCTCTGCCTATATCGTGAAGATATGCGTGCTCAGGGCCTACACCGGGGTAATCAAGACCTGCTGAAATTGAGTAAACGGGAGCAATCTGACCAAACTCATCCTGACAGAAATAGCTCTTCATACCGTGGAAAATACCTAACCTGCCTGTATTAACTGTGGCAGCTGTTTCCCATGTATCAATACCTCTGCCTGCAGCCTCACAGCCAACAAGCTCAACGCCTTCATCCTCAATAAAGTTATAGAATGCACCGATAGCATTTGAGCCGCCGCCTACACAAGCCATAACCATATCAGGAAGTCTGCCTTCCTTTTCAAGAATCTGCTCTTTGATTTCCTTGGAGATTACTGCCTGAAAATCACGCACAATAGTGGGGAATGGGTGGGGACCCATAACCGAGCCGAGGCAATAGTGAGTATCATCAATTCTGTTTGTCCATTCTCTCATAGCCTCAGAAACTGCGTCTTTAAGTGTAGCTGTGCCTGATGTTACGGGGATAACCTCTGCGCCAAGCAGACGCATACGGTAAACGTTAAGTGCCTGCCTTTCGGTATCCTCCTTGCCCATAAATACTACGCATTCCATACCCATAAGGGCTGCAGCAGTAGCTGTGGCAACACCGTGCTGACCTGCACCTGTTTCGGCAATAAGTCTGGTTTTGCCCATTTTTTTAGCAAGCAGCGCCTGACCTAAAACATTATTTATTTTGTGAGCACCTGTGTGGTTAAGGTCCTCTCTTTTAAGGTAGATTTTTGCGCCACCAAGGTCCTTAGTCATTTTTTCAGCATAGTAGAGCCTTGAGGGTCTGCCTGCATATTCATTAAAAAGCTCAGTAAGCTCTTTATTAAACTCAGGGTCATTCTTGTAGTAATTGTAAGCCTTTTCAAGCTCAATTACCGCATTCATAAGTGTTTCGGGGATATACTGTCCGCCGTGCACACCAAAGCGTCCGTCTGGATTAGTCAATGTACTCTCTCCAATCTGATTATTTTATGTTTCTTACTGTCTGAACAAATTTTGCCATTTTGGCAGGGTCTTTTAATTTGTCCGTTTCTATTCCTGAGGATATATCCACAGCGTAGGGATTTACCTCTTTTACAGCCTCTGCCACGTTATCAAGAGTAATTCCCCCTGCAAGGAAATAGTCACGTTTTATATTTTTAGTAATTCCAAAGTCATAGGATATACCATAGCCCTTGCCTGAGTCAAGCAGAATGTAATCTGCACTGCTGCTCTCACACATTTCAAGCTCCTCAGGGTCGGTAGCTTTGAAGGCTTTTATTATGGGCTTGCCTGTAAGGGAGCGAAGTGTGCTTATGTATTCCTCGCTCTCTTTTCCGTGAAGCTGTGCCATATCAATGGTGTTATCGTTAAGAAGCTGTGCTACTGTTTCTATGGGTGCATCCACAAATACTCCTACCGCTTTTATGCGTGTATCAAGCAAAGCCTTTAACTGCCTTGCTCTTTCGGGAGTAATGTTTCTGTGGCTTTTTTCAAAGCAGATTACAAAGCCTATATAATCCGGCAGCAGTTTATTTGCTACCTCAATATCACATTCACGGCTTAAGCCACAAAGCTTTATTTTTGCCATTATCCTATGCCTTTCAGTTCGTTAAGTTTTGCTTTCTTATCCGCTGCTCTCATAAGTGTTTCGCCTATAAGCACTGCATTTGTGCCTACTGCCTTAAGTGAGGCAACATCCTCTGCTGATTTTACTCCGCTTTCGCTTACAAAAATTACATCAGCAGGAACCTTTGACCTTAAGGAAGCGCTGTTTTGTGTGTCTACTGTGAAATCCTTAAGATTACGGTTATTTACACCTATAATCCTTGCCCCTGCTCTGATTGCGGAAAAAACCTCATCCTCATCGTGAGCCTCAACAAGAGCGGATATACCAAGCTCATCGCAGATTTTAATATAATCTCTTATGGTATCTTCGGGTAAGATGGAGCATATAAGCAGCACCGCCTTTGCACCTGCAACCTTAGCCTCATAAATCATATATTCGTCTACTGTAAAATCCTTGCGAAGGCAGGGAATTTTTACATTCTGAGCAATTTCTTTAAGGTAATCAAGTGAGCCTAAAAACCATTTTGGCTCTGTTAAAACGGATATTGCATCTGCACCTGCTGCTTCATAATCCTTTGCAATCTGCAGATATGGGAAATCCTCAGCAATAACGCCCTTTGAGGGAGAAGCTTTTTTGCACTCACAAATAAAAGAAATATCTTCTTTTTTCAGAGCCTTTTCAAACTCAAAATTGCCTTTGGGCATAGCCATAGCCTGTGCCTTAATATCCTCTGAGGAAATATTCTTTTTTGCTTCTTCTGTTCTTACCCTCGCATACTGGGCAAGCTCATCAAGTATAGTCATAATTTATGCCTCTGAGTTTGATACTTCAATAAATTTCTCAAGGGTTTCATAAGCCTTGCCGCTATCTATAATTTCACCTGCAAGCTTAACACCGTCAGCAAAGGTATCTGCCTTACCGCAGATGTAAAGTGATGCGCCTGCATTAAGGAGAACAGCGTTTCTCTTTGCATCTCTGATTTCGCCCTTTAAGATACCTCTTGTAATTTCAGCATTCTCTTCAGGTGTGCCGCCCTTAAGGTCTTCCTTAGTACATCTTTCAAAGCCAAAATCCTCGGGGCAGATTGTGTAGCTCTTATACCAGCCATCCTTAAACTCACAAATTGATGTAGGAGCAGACATGCTGATTTCATCAAGCTTATCCATACCGTAAACTACCATGCCTTTATTAACGCCAAGGCTCATAAGAACCTGTGCAAGAGGCTGTACAAGGTACTCATCATAAACACCAAGAAGCTGCATTTTAGGCTTGCCGGGGTTTGTGAGAGGTCCAAGAATGTTAAATACTGTACGGAAGCCAAGCTCTCTGCGAATAGCACCAACATATTTCATAGAAGTGTGATATTTCTGTGCAAAGAAGAAGCACATACCAACCTCTTTAAGAAGCTTAATGCAAAGCTCAGGGCTCTGCTGAATATTTATACCAAGAGCCTCAAGGCAGTCTGCTGTGCCTGAAAGTGAGGATGCTGCACGGTTACCATGCTTGCTTACCTTTACTCCGCCTGCAGCAGCAACAAGAGCGGCTGTTGTGGAAATATTAAAGCTGTGAGCACCGTCACCACCTGTACCAACTATTTCAAAGGTTTCAAGGCCTGCGCCCTGTGTATCACATACAATTGCCTTCTCTCTCATAGCAGCTGCGCAGCCTGCAATTTCAGCAGTTGTTTCAGCCTTTGTGCTTTTTGTGGAAAGGGATGCAAGGAATGCTGCATTCTGAGTAGGTGTGGTTTCACCGCTCATAATCTCTGTCATTACTGCGTAAGCCTCATCATAAGTAAGGTCTTCTTTTTCTGTAATTTTAGCAATTGCCTCTTTAATCATAACTTATAACTCCTTCGGTTTATTTTGAATTAAGAAAGTTTTTAAGCATCTGCTTGCCATCAGGTGTCATTATTGACTCAGGATGGAACTGAACACCATAGATGGGATATTCTTTGTGCTGAACTGCCATTACCTCGCCGTCGTCTGTAATCGCAGTAATTTTTAAGCAATCAGGTAATGTTTCGCTATCTGCTGCAAGTGAGTGATACCTTGCTACGGGAGCCTTCTCAGGCAATCCCTTAAACAAAACAGAATCTGTATCAAACTTAACTGTGCTCTGCTTACCGTGCATAAGTCTTTTAGCGTAGGTTACTGTTGCGCCGAAGCTTGCACAAATTGCCTGATGACCAAGGCACACACCTAATGTAGGTATCTTTTTACCTAAAGCCTTTGCTGCCTCAACTATAATACCTGCGTCCTCAGGTCTGCCGGGACCAGGAGAAATAATGATATAGTCGGGGTTAAGCTTTTCTATCTCTTCAACTGTCATTTCATCATTTCTGATTACTTTGATGTCAGGGTTTATTTCACCGATATACTGGTAGAGGTTATAAGAGAAGCTATCGTAGTTATCTATAAGTAATATCATAAATTCTCCTCCTCTACTGCTTTAATTGCATTTACAACTGCCTTTGCCTTGTTTATGCACTCCTGAAATTCTTTTTC
>JAKSQR010000123.1 GCA_024404065.1 Clostridia bacterium
TTTGTAAGATAATCAACAACTCAACAACATAAAAAAGAGCTTCACTTTTTGGTGAAGCTCTTTTGGTTTATCTGATTATTAAATACAAATCAGGACATTTTGAGGGTTGCGTTTGTTTTGCCACCCTGCTCAAATGTAATGGGGATTGTGAAGCTGCCATCATTTGCTGTGAAGGTCTGTGTGCTGCCTACCTCTACACCGATATTGCCGTTTTCACTCTGATTTACAGGAGTCATTTTAAGTGTATTGCCGTCAATATCCCATGTACCGTAGCTCCATACTGAAGCATCATCACCATAAGGTGCTACCCAGATTTCATAAACGAGACCCTGCATACCGTTTGCATCAGGCTTTTCATTATTCTTAAAAAGGATATATGCTGTGCCTACCATATTAGCCCAGATTTTTGATTTGCCTGTAGCCTTACCGAGAGTGCCATACTTAAACTTTGATGTAGTGCTTTCTTCGGTTGTTTCAGTTTCAGCCTCTGCTGTTTCTGCTTCTTCTGAAGCTGCTTCAGTAGCTTTTTCATCCTCTGCTGCTGTGGTTTCTTCAGCCTCGGTTGTAGTTTCTGCGGCTGTTGTCTGTGTTTCAAGGTTAAGGGCATCTGTTACATCGTCTGCTGCTTCCTTACCGCAGGAAGCGAAAAGTGTAAGTGCCATTGAACAAACTGCAATAATTGAAATTAACTTTTTCATAATATTACTCCTTTTATTTAACATCAAGCTCTGATACTTCTTTTGGATATTCTCTTAATTCATCTGCCTCGTGAAGAGGATTCCATACCTGTGCAAAGAATGGGTCAACCTTTGCTCTCTGACCATAATTCCAGCTTTTGCGTTCACATTCATCACACCAGTGACCGCCTTCAAGAACAAGGCGGGGGCTTGCCTTAAATGTATGACCAAAAGCACACTTAAATTCAAGCTGAGTTTTCCAGTCGCCCTTTTCCATAGTTTCGCTGAGGAGTTCTCCCCCTCTGAATTTAGCTGCGCCCTTCATATCTTCTATATCAAGTTCGCTTTCAGGCTTTTCTTCATCATAACCATGGTCAAGAATAATTTGCTTATCCCAGTCATTAAAATGTTTAAGGTCTTTATAATCATCAGGCAGTGCTTCCCATGCTTTACGGCTGCCCCAATATGCTTCAATCTTATCCTCAAGATTATTTTTGATGAAATATGCTGTTCCGTGCTCACCATCTGCAAGCTTATTGAACATTGAGCCCATAACAGTAGCCATAAGCCTTTCGCCACCAGGAATTTTGCACATAGTTTTTGCAAGTCCTGCTGTTGAGCCAAGACCTTTAAGATAGGCGCTGTAATAGTATTCCATTGAATCTCTCTGGAAGTGAACATAATTTTCAAGCTTATCACTATCCAGATAGTAATGACCATGGAAGTTTCTTGTTGCCTGCATTTTAGGTTTAAGAATAAGAGAAAGATTCTTAATACCTATATCGCCATAAAGTCTTCTGAACATCTCCGCAGTAGATACTCGGCATTTTTCGCCACCGCCTATATTATAGATATGTCCCCAGAAGCCTTCCTTCATGGTATCTGTTGCGTCATTAAGTGAAAGATTGCGAAGAAGCACACCGCTGTCACGGTCAGATACATATTCAAGCACATTATCATAGCAATTATGGAACATTATAGCATCTCGTATTGCACTCATTGCATCGCCTATAATGCCTGTCTGCCTGAGTGATACCCAATATTTAAGCCCACTTTCAATTACATATCTCTCTGCTGCAACCTTTGATACAGCGTAGTAATCAAACATACTTGGCTTAATGGGGTCACCTACTCTGCCCCAATGGATAGGAGGCATACGGTCACCTGTTTCAGCTACTGTACCTATGTAAACAAATTTAACTTCGTTTTCTCTGCCCTGCTCTTTTATGGCAGTTATAAGGTTTACGGTTGAGCCGTAATTTACTTCCATAGCCTTTTTGGGGTGATAATCTGCTGCAGGTGATACAAAGGCTGCAACATGAAGAATAAGGTCTGATTTTGCAACGCAATCATAAACCTTTTTGTATTCGTTAAGGTCGCCCCAGACAATTTCAAGATTTTTACAGTTTTCGTATTCTTTAAGGATTTTTCTATTCTTTTCGCTATCACGAACTAAGATAAGAGTCTTATACTTATCTGCGTCTTCCACCATACGCATAAGTCCCTGAATACCCATGCCACCACAGGCACCAGTTAAAAATACTGTTTTCATAGCAGTCCTCCTATACTGTAAAATTATATTTTCCTGCGCTTACTGATTCTCTTTTTCCATCAGGCAGGATTATTTCAGCGGTTGTATTTGAAGGTATTTCTATTTCGTAAATGTAGCCGCTGTCTGTTTTTTTCCATCCGCTTTTTACTATGCCAAATACACTTTTATACTCAGCATTTGCGTATGAGAAATTGCCGCCGGGAGTAGGTGCGATTGTAAAATGATTATCACCTGTTACTTTAATACCGCACATAGAATTAAACAGCCACTCACAAACAGCTCCCTTTGAGTAATGGTTAAGGGATGCTATACCACCCTGAGCCGCTGTGCCTTCCCAGGATTCCCAAATAGTTGTTGCACCCATTTTAGGCATAAAAAGCCAACCAGGCATTTCTTCATTTTCAAGCAGCTTATAGGCATATTTCACATCAATATCTGCAAGCACATAGAGAATAAAGGAGGTTGATAAAAAGCCTGTGCCAATTCTCCAACCATAATTTTCAAGTGCCTTTACAAGCCTTTCTTTTGCTAAGGCAGTTTGCTTTTCATTAAGAAGATTAAGATACAGCGGTCTTACAAGCTGTGCCTGCCTGTCAGTATCAAGGGAATAATCCTTAGTTTCTACCAAAGCCTGATAAGCAAGCTTTACCTTATCCGCATATTTTTTGTAAAGCTTAGCATCCTCTGCTTTGCCAAGATACTCAGCAATCTCAGCCATCAGGCTCATAATATAGCTTGTATAGGCAGTTGAAACCTCTGGATGAGGTGCAACCATATCCGTCCATTTATTGGGATAAACATCTGCTGGCTCAGCCCATTCTCCGTATGACTGACCTGCATTAACTGCGTATTTTTTTGCTTCGCCTTTTAATCCTAAAGGCTTTGCCATAAGACCAAACTTACCACAGCGCTTCATCATAAAACGAGCATAGCGAGCCATTTTATCATAATTGTTTACTATGATTGAATCATCACAAAACAGCTTCCAATAGCGGTATGGAATAAGCACACCTGCATCAGCCCAGCCAACAGAGCCATTCATTGTGTACATATAAAAATCCACACCGCCTGCAGGCGCAATCTGAGGCAGGCAGCCATCTTTTCGCTGCCAATCATAAACATCATTAAGATGCTTTTTGGCAAAAGGCATATAATTCATTAAGTAGCCTGCTGATTCGCAAAAAATCTGTGAATCCCCTGTCCATCCGTGACGCTCACGGGTAGGGCAATCGGTAGGAACATCTGCCGAGTTGTTTTTAAGGGACCACATTGTGTTTTTAACAAACTGATTAAGAAGCTGATTTGAGCTGTCAAAGCATCCTGTTTCCTCTAAATCAGAATAAACAGCAATGGCTGTAAAATCATCTGCATTTATTTTGATATCTGTATCAACCTCAACATACTGAAAACCAAAAATTGCAAATTTAGTTTTGTAATGGTTTTCCCCTGCCTTGCAGATATACTCAACTTTCTGTAGTGGGGTTGCTTTCTTTTTACTTACACACTGTATATTTTTTAGTGTAAGCTCGCCATTTTCATCAAGCATTTCGCCGCAGCGAAGTGTGATTTTTTCTCCGCCCTTGGCGTTTACTTTAAACTCAATATAACCTGCTATATTCTGCTTAAAATCAAGAATGATTTTTCCGCTTTTGGCAGATTTAATATGTGGCTTAAATCTTTCGTGCTCAGTAACAAAAACATTATTTGAGGCAGTTGGTATAACGGTGTTTTTGGTTTCTACTGCTTTGTACATATACGATGGGGTTTTATTTGCATCTACAATTTCACCATCTTTGTTATCTGCAAAGCGGATTGGACCATCGTTACTCCAGCGCCAGTTATTATCAGAAATTATTGTTTGTGATGAGCCATCATCAAATATAATTTCAAGCTGTGCAAGTAATTTGGTTTGCTTGCCATATTGATTTACAAGCCCCCATGCACCGCAGCTGCCACGATACCAACCATCTGCAAGCTGAACTTCAATAGAATTGTTGCCATTTTTCAGCTGATTTGTAATATCGTAGGTCTGGTATTGTATTCGTTTATTATAATCTGTGTGACCTGGTGCAAGTATAAAATCTCCTACTCGCTGATTATTAAGTACTGCCTCATAAATACCGCAGGCGGTTACATATAGCCTTGCAGATTTAACTGCTTTATCTACAGTAAAATCTCTCTTAAAGCAATCAACAGGATAGCGAGTATTTTTATCAATCTTATAATCACCGCATATCCATTTTGCCTTGAAGTCTTTAATGCCAAACTCAAAAAATGCTACCTCTGACCATTCGCCTTCAGCGTCATTTTCGTCCCAAAGCTTTATCTGAAATTCAACACGCTGACCTGACTTAAACTCAAAGGGCATTGTATGACGCATTGATGAGGATGTTATTTTTCCGCTATCCCAGAAATTTGTTTTAATCTGATAGGCAGTCTGTGTTGTACCACCTTCACAATTCCA
>JAKSQR010000124.1 GCA_024404065.1 Clostridia bacterium
TTTGTGTGCCTCTGCAAAGGCAAGAGTTTCACGGATTTCGCCGTCGTTTATAAACTCCTCTGCTTTAAGTGATTTAGGGTCATAAATTGCCATAACTTTATATCCTTTCCGTTATTCAGAAATTATTAAACATTTTTATAGTCGCCTCTGTCGGTTACAATCTCATAGCCGATGGATTTCATTCGCATACTGAGGCAATCCTTACACTGCGCACTTTCTTCGCCTGTGCATATTTTATTATCGTAAAGCTCATACTTTTTGCGCACTGCCACAGGTGAAAGGTTTGGCATTACTACATTTGCCCCTGCTTTTATGCCTTTCTCACGACCTGAGGGGTCAATGGTGCCGAGGGCTGTGGTGGAGGGGAGCAATATGTGTGGGTTTATAAGCCTTATAATTGATAATAGGTAGCAGGTTAATTCAACTGTGCCCTGCTTTTCGTCTTTAAAAGGCGTATCCTTGTGGGGAATAAAGGGACCTATGCCGCACATGTGAGGCTTGAATTCCTCTATGAATTTCAAATCCTTTGCAAGGTGAATGCTCTCCTGACAGGGTGAGCCTACCATAAATCCGCAGCCTACCTGATAGCCGATTTCTTTAAGATTTTTAAGGCACTGCATACGGTTATCAAAGCTCATTGCCTCAGGGTGAAGCTTTTCGTAATGGTCTTTATCCGCAGTTTCGTGGCGGAGTAAATATCTGTCTGCCCCTGCATCATAAAGCCTTTTATAGCTTTCTTTACTTCTCTCACCTAATGAAAGTGTTATTGCACAGTCAGGGTGATTGCTTTTGATTTTCTTTATAATTGAAACAAGCACATCATCTGTAAAGTAAGCATCCTCACCGCCCTGCATTACAAAGGTGCGAAAGCCTAAGCTGTAGCCCTCATCTGCGCACTGCAGAATTTCATCCTCTGTAAGCCTGTAGCGGTCACAATTTTTATTACTGCGCCTTATGCCACAGTAGGTGCAGTCATTTTTACAGATATTGCTTATCTCAATAAGACCACGGGTGTATACTGTATTGCCATAAATCTCCTTGCGGGCTTTAACTGCCTCAAGGGCTAAAAACTCTGCAAGGGAGGGGGAGTAGTTATCAATAAGCTGCTTATACTCATCTACTGTAAGTGAGTGATTTTTTATTAACTTTTCCGCTAACTCCCTGCTCATTTATTTGAGAGGGCAGTTTTACTGCTTACGCCGTCAAGGTTGCCTATTTTACCTGCAAGGGTTGAGATAACATCCTGAGGGGCATCAACTGCAACGCTTATTACGTTTACCTTTTTGGGCTTGTAGGGCACACCCATTCTGCCGATTATATACTCACTGTAATCGTGAAGAAGGGCATTAAGCTGTGGTGTGGAGTCAGGGTTTTCAACCACTATGCTTATTACTGCAACACGTGTATCCATATTTTCCTCCATAATAAAAATCCGTACCCTTCACAAACGAAAAGTACGGACTAAAATTTACATAGATATAGTGTAAAAATTATTACGCACCTTTCAGTCAGAAAAATAAATCTCTTTGTGTCAGGTTCATTTTATTAGATTATACAATGTTTTTTCACTCAGGGCAATGGATAAATCACATAATTTTTGCCTTTTATTTGCCGTAATTTGTGTAATATATTTGACAAGCTATGTTATTAAGTATAAAATAATAGGAGTTAAATCTCTGCGGAGGAAACAGTTTTGGACAAAAAAGAGAAAAAATATATAAGCAAAAAGGAATTTTCAAGGCTCAAAAAGGAGTCTATGGAATCCCTTGTAAAGGTTGATAAGCATATATATCTGCAGCATTTCAAAGCACCCTATTCACTTGATAAGCTGCTTAACAGAGGCTGCTCAAATGTTGTGGACCTTATAAACTTTGTGTATACCGAGATGGCTGTGCATAAAAGATTTATTTACGGCACAGTAAGTGGCTTTGCCTGCACTACCTTTGATGCCTTTAAGCAGGATGGCTCCCATCTTTTAGCAAGAAATTTTGACTATAAGGACAGCCCCTTGCTTGCATATTGGTCCACCCCTGAGAATGGCTACAAAAGCATAGCCTTAACCAGTATGAACCTTATGTTTTACGGCTATAACCACCAGCTTATTGATACCCACAAAAAGAGCCGCACAGTGCTTGCACCCTACACCTGTATGGACGGTATGAATGAAAAGGGTCTTGCCATTGCAGTGCTTGAGATAAGGGCAACCCCCACAAAGCAGATTACAGGCAGAAGACCTATCATCACAACCGTTGCATTAAGGGCTGTGCTTGATAAATGCGCAACAGTTGATGAGGCAATAGAGCTTTTCAAAAACTATGATATGCACGATATTCTTTACCATAACTACCATTTCCACATTGTGGATGCAAGCGGCAGAAGTGTGGTAATTGAGTATGTAAATAACGAGATGAAGGTTATTGAAAAGGAAGAGAAAAACCAGTACGCAATGAACTTTTATCTCAGCCCTCAGGGTGATAATTCAAAGGGCTACGGCTATGAGAGGCGTGATGTTGTAATTGCCGCTCTCAGCAAAACAGATGGCGAAATGAATGAGCTTGAGTGTATGGATGTTCTGAGCAACTGCCTTGTAAATTATAAGCACGATATGGGCTATATGATGAATACCATCTGGAGCGTAGTTTATAACTGTGAGGAGAAATCCGTAACTCTTGTAGGCGGCAGCGATTTTGAGCATATCTACAAGCTCAGCCTTGATAAGCCCTGCGAAGTAGAAAGAATTGAAAAATAAACATATTTTCACATAAGGGGAAATAATTATGAAAAGGTATCTTATCATTAACGCAGATGATTTTGGACTTTGTGACTCAGCAAATGAAGCAGTTTTTGACCTTTTCCGCACAGGATGTATTAAATCCTCCACAATTATGATGCCCTGCCCCAAGGCAAAGGAGGCAGTGCAGTTTTCAGTAGATAATCCGGAGTATGCCATAGGCGTACACCTTACCCTTACAAATGAGTGGGAGGCTAAATGGCCATGGGGCTCACTTACAAAGGGCAAATCCATTGAGAATGAGCATGGCAGAATGTGGCCTGAGAATGAAGATTTTGAAGCCCACTGCACCTATAAGGAATCCATTGCAGAGGTAAATGCACAGATTGACCTTGCCGAAAAGCTTGGTATGAAGATAGTGCAGATTGATAACCACATGGGCTCACTTTACGGTATGAATGGCAGATATCTTATGCTGCCTAAGGTGTTTAAGGTATGCAAAAAAAGGCACTACCCATTCCGTATGTGCACCACACCTAAAAAGGAATTTTGCCCCGATGGTGTAAGCTATGGTCTTTACAGCTTCTTCTGCCGTTTCAGCGGAATATTAAGCAGGATTTATAAGGTGCCCACACCAGATTATCTTATACTTACCGACCAGGTCAAGTGCCTTAAAAAGTGTGAAACCTACGAGGAATTCAGAGATAATTTCTTAAAATTCCACGGTGAAATTCCTGAGGGAATTACCGAAACCTTTATTCACCCCGCCCTTGATACAGACGAGATGAAGGGTATTACAGGCACATGGAGAAGAAGATATTGGGAGTACCTTGTAATGAAGGACCCCATTACCCATAAGTTCTTTGCAGATAACGACATTGAGCTTATCAGCTATCGTGAGCTTGTTGAAATGAAAACTAAGAAAAAATAAGATAAAAACAAACAGATTCTATAAGGAGTAAACCCATGAAAAAGACACTTAGTATAATACTTGCAGTTATGATGATGCTTTCATCCTTTGCAGTAGTTACAGCCCTTGCAGGCAAATCAATAGACCTCTCTTTTGATGCCCCTCAGGCAGGCAAAAGAACACCTCCCATCGGCAAAATGACCATTACAAACGGCACAGTTGAGGATGTTACAGTTGTATGGTACAAGGTAAAGGATGCCAATACAATGGAGCCTCTCGGTGCAATCAGCGGCACCTTTGAGGAGGGCTATGATTACGTACTTGAGATTATTGTAGCTGACGGCGTAAGCGCTGTTACTGTAAATGGTGAAAAGGCTACTGCACAGAATGGCTCATTCTACCGTTACTATGATAAGGCAGATATCCTTCCATCAGACGGCAGTGAAAATCAGCCCTCACTTTTTGAGAGAATTATTGCTATATTCCAGCAGATTATGACAGCAATTATGAATATCATTGCTTCATTCACAGGCTCTGTTGCAGCATAATTACAAATTTTTCACTTATCAGCTCCCATTACGGGGGCTGTTTTTTAGCTTTTCAGGGCAAATTCAGCTGAAGACTTGTATATCTTACCCAAAATTGTATAGTTTTAGCGTTTTAACGCGTTAAAACTTGGCACTTCTTACAAAATTACATTATATTTATTGACAAAAGCCCTTTATGGTTATAAAATAGTGCCATAATTTTTATGGAAAGGAGCAACCGCAATGCTTAAAGGCAGATTTTATTTTTATTATAGCGCAGTAGTGGATGCCTGCATTGTAGATGCTCTTAAGCAGTAATACAAGGTTTCCACTACATCAGCCTGCGTTGATGTGGTGGTTTTATTCTTTTATTTTGGAGTGACAACTATGAATTCACTTGAAGAAGCAAGAAAGATAATTGATGAGGCTGATGAGATTATCGCTCAGCAGTTTGAAAAAAGAATGGAAGCTGTAAAGCAGATTGC
>JAKSQR010000125.1 GCA_024404065.1 Clostridia bacterium
CCCTGTTTGTCTGAATTTTATTATCCATATTGCATAATATAACATTAAAATTTATACCCGACAAACATATAAATCTGTCTGAATTTGCATAAAAACTAATCATATTTTGTATAAAAGCAACCTAAACTATACACATACTCTGGCTTTATTGTACATTATTTATATTGTAAAACTACCTTTATTTTAATATAATACCACATACTGTGTATATAAAATAAAAAATACTATATATGCAACAAAAAGGCGAAATACCCATACTTATTTATGGACGAGATATTTTAAGAAAAACGCATACAAAATCATTAAAAGAATGAAGGTGCAATTTTGAGTTTAAGAGTAGGTATTGATATCGGCTCAACCACAGTTAAGGTTGTAGTAATCGATGAGCAGAATAAACTGCTTTTCCGCTCCTACGAGCGTCACTTTTCCAAAACACGTGAGCGCACTCTTGAAACCTTAAAGAGCATTGAGGAGATGCTTAAGGATGAGGAGCTTCAGGTAGTAGTTACAGGCTCAGCAGGTCTTGGTGTTGCCAAGGCAGCAGGCCTTGATTTCGTACAGGAGGTTTATGCTACTGCTGCCGCAGTTAACGCATATATCCCCGATACAGACGCAGTTATTGAGCTTGGCGGTGAGGATGCTAAAATCATCTTCTTCGGCGGTGCTCTTGAGGAGAGAATGAACGGCTCCTGCGCAGGCGGCACAGGTGCATTTATTGACCAGATGGCAACACTTATGAATGTAAGTGTTAACGAGCTTGATAAGCTCTCTATGAATCACGAAAAGATTTATCCCATTGCTTCACGCTGCGGCGTTTTTGCAAAGAGTGATATTCAGCCTATCCTTAACCAGGGCGGTCGTAAAGAGGACGTTGCCGCTTCCATTTTCCAGGCTGTTGTTGACCAGACTGTTGCAGGTCTTACACAGGGCCGTGAGCTTAAGGGTAAAATCGTATTCCTCGGTGGTCCTCTCCACTTCTTAATGGGTCTTCGTGAAAGATTTGTTGAAACACTTAAGCTTGATGAGGAGCATGCAATATTCCCTGAGGATGGCGATTGCTTTGCAGCTATGGGTGCAGCTCTCTGCTCAGGTGATTTCAAAACAAGAAGATTCGCAAGAATCCTTAAAAAGCTTGAGGACAGCAAAAATACAGTATCCTCAGTTGATACAATGCCTCCTCTTTTTGACAGAGAGGTTGAGTATGACCAGTTTACAGCACGCCACAATGCTTCTACTCCTCCCTCACTTGATGTTAACACTTACGTAGGTGATGCCTATCTTGGTATAGATGCAGGCTCCACAACCACAAAGATGGCTCTTATCGCTCCCGATGGCGGCCTTCTTTACACATATTACCATTCAAATCAGGGCAACCCCGTTGCTATCGTACTTGAGCAGTTAAAAGAGATATACAAGATGTGCGGTGACCGCATCTGCATTAAGGGCTCCGCAGTTACAGGCTATGGTGAGGACCTTATCAAGAATGCCTTCAGCTGTGACCTTGGTCTTGTTGAAACCGTTGCACACTATAAGGCAGCTGCTCACTTTAACCCCGATGTTGACTTCATTATTGATATCGGCGGTCAGGATATGAAGTGCTTCAAAATCAGAGGCGGCGCAGTTGACAGCATTATGCTTAACGAAGCCTGCTCCTCAGGTTGTGGCTCATTCATTGAAACCTTTGCAAAGGCTCTTGGTTACTCAATAGCAGACTTTGCTAAAATCGGTCTTTTTGCAACACGTCCTGTTAACCTTGGCTCAAGATGTACAGTATTTATGAACTCAAGCGTTAAGCAGGCACAGAAGGACGGCGCAAGCGTAGAGGATATCAGCGCAGGTCTTTCAATCTCCATTGTTAAAAACGCAGTTTACAAGGTAATCCGTGCAGCAAGTGCTGATGACCTTGGTAAGAATATAGTAGTACAGGGTGGTACATTCTATAACGATGCAGTGCTTCGTGCCTTTGAGATGGAGCTTGGCCGCAACGTTACAAGACCTACCATTGCAGGTATTATGGGTGCTTTCGGCGCTGCACTTGCAGCAAGAGATATGGGCCTTGAAAAGAGTGCAACTCTGCCCGCAGAGGCTCTTGAAAGCTTCAGCCATGAGGCAAAGCCCCTCACCTGTAACGGCTGTACAAACCACTGCTCACTTACCGTTAATAAGTTTGACGGCGGCAGAAAGTTTATCTCAGGTAACAGATGCTCTAAGCCTCTCGGCAAGGAGAAGCAGGAATTACCTGACCTTTACAAATATAAATACAACAAGCTTCGTGCTATGGAAGGCAAGGGCAAGGGCGACGGCTCAAAGGGTAAAATCGGTATCCCCTTCGGCCTTAATATGTATGAGAATCTCCCATTCTGGTTTGAGTTCTTTACAAGCCTTAATTATGAGGTTGTTCTTTCACCTGAATCCACACGTAAGCTTTACATAAAGGGTCAGCGCACAATCCCCTCAGATACAGTTTGCTACCCTGCAAAGCTCCTTCACGGTCATATTGAAGCTCTTTGTGAAATGGGCGTAGACGCAATCTGGTACCCCTGCATGAGCTACAACTTTGATGAGGAAATTTCAGATAACTGCTTCAACTGCCCTGTTGTTGCTTATTACCCTGAGCTTCTTGCAGCAAATATGCCCGTGCTTAAAGAAACAAAATTCTATAACCCCTATGCAGGTCTTCACAGAAGAAAAGACTATGAGAAGATTGGCTCAAAGTGGTTTAACGAGAATATGGGCATCTCCGTAAATGATGCAAAGAAGGCAATAAGAAAGGCTTATGCCGCTTATGATGCTTACAAGAAAGATGTAATAGATACAGGCGCTGCTTACATTAAGCAGGCACGTGAAGAGGGCAGACCCATTATCATTATGGCAGGCCGTCCCTACCACATTGACCCCGAAATTAACCACGGTATCAATGACCTTGTAACCTCCTTCGGCTTTGTGCTTGTAAGTGAGGATGCAGTTTCACACATTGAGGGTAAAGCCTCACGCAGAGTTCTTAACCAGTGGACCTTCCAGGCTCGTATGTACAACTCTGCACGCCATGTATGTAAAAATGACGATATGCAGCTTATTCAGCTTGTTTCCTTCGGCTGTGGTACAGATGCTATTACAGGCGACGAAATGCGCTCAATCCTTGAGGCAGAGGGCAAGCTTTATACTCAGCTTAAAATTGACGATATCAGTAACCTTGGTGCAGTTAAAATCCGTGTACGCTCCCTTATGGCAGCTATGGAAGAACGCAACAAGAATAAAGCCTGAAAGGAGGAGCAGATATGGCAGAATTAGTTTATGACGAAAATGGCAGACTCATCTTTACAAAAGAGATGAAGGAAGAATACACAATACTTATGCCTCAGATGCTTCCCGTTCACTTTGGTATGTTCCGTCAGATTCTTGAGCTTGAGGGCTACAAGGTTGATATGCTTACAACCAACCACAGAGGCATTATTGACGAAGGTCTTAAGTACGTTCACAACGATACCTGCTACCCCGCACTTCTTGTTATAGGTCAGCTTGTTGACGCTATCAAAAACGGCGGTTATGACGAACACAAGGTAGCACTTTTTATCACACAGACAGGCGGCGGCTGCCGTGCTTCAAACTACATTCACCTTTTAAGAAAGGCTCTTGAAAAGGCAGGTCTCGGCTTTGTTCCCGTTATCTCAGTTAACCTTTCAGGTCTTGAAAAGAACCCCGGCTTCAGCCTTACAATCCCCATGCTTCAGAAGCTTATTTACGCTATGATGTATGGCGACCTTATTGTAGATGTAGCCAACCAGGTTCGCCCTTATGAGGTTAAGGCAGGCTCAGCTGACAGATGTATAGAGGTCTGGGAGCGCAGACTTGTTCGTTACTTCACACGTGGTAAGGGTATGTCAAAGCGTGCTATGCGCACCATCTTCCGCAGAATTATAAAGGACTTTGAAAACATTCAGGTTTCAGGCGAGCAGAAGGTAAGAGTTGGCGTTGTTGGTGAGATTTATGTTAAGTTCTCATCCCTCGGCAACAATAACCTTGAGCAGTTCCTTCTTCAGGAGGGTGCAGAGCCCGTTGTTCCCGGTCTTACAGACTTTATGATTTTCAAAATCTACAACAGAATTGTTGACGTTGATATTTACGGTGGCAAGTGGCTCAAGAAGGTTGTTTGCTCCGCTGCAAAGAGATATATTGAAAACTGCAAGCAGGAAATGATAAACGCTCTTAACGAGAGCCGCTTCCGTGCACCCGGCACATTTGAAGGCATGCACGAGCTTGTAAAGGGTTACCTCGGCGATGGTAACAAGATGGGCGAAGGCTGGCTTCTTACAGGCGAAATGCTTGAGCTTATCCATCAGGGTGTGCCTAATATCGTTTGCACACAGCCCTTCGGCTGCCTTCCTAACCACATTGTTGGTAAGGGTATGATAAGAAAGCTTAAGGATGATTACCCCAACTCAAACATTGTTGCCATTGACTATGACCCAGGCGCAACAAAAATAAACCAGGAAAACAGAGTTAAGCTTATGCTCGCCAACGCAAA
>JAKSQR010000126.1 GCA_024404065.1 Clostridia bacterium
CCTTTGTATTCGTAATGCTCCATGGGAAGAAGCTTAAACAGGTTTCTCTTGTGAAGGGTATCAATTTTTGCCTTCTTTTCCTCATCCTCACAAACGCCCTCACGGATGTATTTATCCAGCATTGCATAAGTAAAGCCAAGGTTATCCTCATCTGTTTTACCGCAAAGACCATCTGAAGGTGCTTTTTCAACAAGCTGAATGGGAAGACCAAGATATTTGCCTATCTGCTTAACCTCCTGCACTGTAATTTCGGCAAGGGGGCTTACATCACCTGCAGAGTCGCCGTATCTTGTGGAGTAGCCTACATAGTCCTCAGACATATTGCAGGTGTTAATTACTCTGCCATTCATACTTTGTGAAATGTAGTAAAGTGTGGACATACGAATGCGGGGAGGCAGGTTTACAATGGACTGATTTGAAGGCTCAAAGTCCTTTACAGCGTTTTTAAGGCCCTCAACAGCATCGTGAATATTTACTACTGTGTATTTAATGCCAAGGTGATTTACAAGTGTGTAGCTGTCGCTGATGTCAGCCTGCTCACCATTAGGCATAAGCACGCCAAAAACTCTGTCCTTGCCAAGTGCTGCTACGCAAAGGGCGGCTACTACGGAGCTATCCTTACCACCGCTTATACCTACAACTGCGTTGCAATCCTTACCATTTGCCTCAAACCAATCCTGAATCCATTTAATAAGCTCAGCTGTGGTTTTTTCAACATCAAATTTGTACATGATTTTTACTTCCTTTCTTTTGCTTACTCTCTCTTCATTCTCCAGTCTATACATCTGTGAAGGTAATCAACGTAGGCAGGGTTTTTACACATTCCCTTACCCTCAACGTCAGATACCTTTGCCACATCCATGCCGTTGCAGAAGGTGGTCTTCATTACTATATTAAGTGGGTCAATTTTAGTTTCGTTTGAAATGTATGTGCCAATACCGAATGCAACCTTAATGCGGCCATCAAAATGGTCGTGAAGGGCGGTAGCCTTTTCAAAATTAAGGCTGTCGCTGAAAAGAAGGGTCTTTGTTTTGGGGTCAATGCCAAGCTTCTCATAGTGCTTTATCATTTTTTCGCCCCATTCAAATGGGTCACCGCTGTCGTGGCGTACACCGCTGAAGAGGGTTGCATAAGTCAGCTTGAAATCCTTTAAGAAGCAGTCGGTAGTAATGGTATCTGTAAGGGCTGTACCGTTAAGAACACCATACTCCTTAACCCACGCATCAAGTGCGTACCAGTTTGAGTAAGCGGGGTTGTGCTTGTGATTGCCCTGACCTACGCACATAATCCACTCGTGAGCCATTGTGCCAACGGGGGTAATGCCGAATTTACGGGCAAGGTAAACATTTGATGTGCCTACAATGTGGTTTTCGGGGCAGTCAGCCTTGAGAAGCTCTGTAATAGCAAGCTCCTGTGCCTCACCTGAGAGCCTTCTGCGTACACCAAACTCGGAGTATGCGCCCATGTGGTATTTGCCGCTCTTAATGCCATCAACCTTTGCCTGAAGTTTTTCCTTAAAGCTTAAAAGCAGGTCATCATAATCGTGTGCCATTTTAAAGTAAACCTCGTTTACAATAGCAAGGGTGGGGATTTCGTAAAGTGAGGTATTGAGCCATGTGCCCTTTGCCTCAATAGCAAGGCCACACTCTGCATCAGTAGTAATTTCAAAGTCCGCATAGCGAGCCTGCCAGAGCCTTAAGAAGTCTACATAAGAGCCCTTTAACCATTTAATGCTATGTAAATACTCAAGCTCATCCTCAGTAAATCTTAAGCTGCAGTAGGCTTTAATCTGGTCTTTAATTTCCTCAACCATTTCGTCAGTAAAATGTACATCCTTATTTCTGCACTTAAAGGACCAAATAGTTTTATAGTCGCTGAACTGATGGTAAATTGCCTGACCCATTGAGAATTTGTAAAGGTCAGTTTCAAGTAAGCTGTTAATAATCTGTGGTAATTTCATAATGTTTCTCCTGCTGTTTATTTTACTCCGCCCTTATAGCTGTAGAGCTGAGCCTTCTTTTTGCCTGTGATGGAAGTGCCTTTCTCATCATGGGCAACTATTTTGTGGTTTATTTTTTCTTTGAAGTTTGTTTTATAAAGCTTTTTGCCAAGTATTACCTCGTAAACCTTCTGCAAATCTGCAAGGGTGAATTTTTTATCCACAAGGTTAAAGGCAACATCAGAATACTCTACCTTGTTGCGAAGCCTCATAAGACCCTCAAGCAGTATTTCAGAGTGGTCAAAGGCAACTGCCTCTTCACTTTTAAGCACAGGAATGTAGTTTCTTACAGTGATAACGCCATTTTTGAAGTGCTTCTCTTCAAGGTCATAAGAGATGGTAATATTTCGCTCCTCATTGCGAAGGGTAAGCTCGTTATTTGTAAAGGTTACATCAAACCAGAGGGCGTCTGCCGCATCGTCGCCTGCCTTAACCTGATTAACTGCATTTGAGCCGAAGGGGAGCAGTGCCATATAGGCAAGGTCAATAACCCTCATACGGGGGTCACGGTCCGGCTGGCTCATGGTGTAAAGCTGCTCCATATACACATCTGTAAGGTTTGTTTCCTCTTTAAGCTCTCTTAAAGCGGCATGGTAGGCAGATTCATCAATATCAATGAAGCCACCGGGGATAGCCCAGCAGTCAATACAGGGGTGATTTTTTCTGCGGATAAGCAAAACTCTGAGCCTGTCAAGCTCCTTGCTCATAGCAAGCACCATTATATCAACTGTAACAGATGGTCTTTCGTAATCACGGGGATTGTAGGCGGCTAAAAACTCCTCAAGGGTCTGACCTTTGTCGTTTACTTTCCTCATTTATATTCTCCTTTATTGGTTAAAAGTATTTATTTGCTACTTTTACAAAGCTAATAATAGTAGCATTTTACTACTTTGTCAAGATAAATAATAAAAATAATGGCTGATAAAACAAAAAAACAGCCCCGAAAGGCTGCCTTAAGTCAGTTTATCTTTGCGTGTGAGCGGATGAAATCTCTGTCTTCACCATCAATAAAGGGTGAGATGGTGATTTTGTTATTTGTAGTGAATTTAATATTCCATACTACTTCGCCATCATCTGTGTAAACCTTTACTTTATTTTTACTGATGATTTTGTAGTCATAATCAAAAATTACGGTATCGTTATTTGTGCCGAAATCAAGGCGGTATTCTACTGTGTCATCATAAAACTCAATATCATATTTGCTGTCTTCCCACTCAGTGACAAGTATCTCTTTTAGGTCTGCTTTTGGCTTTATAACGGCAAATTCAACTATAACCGCAGCAGCAACTAAAATGCAGATAACACCTGCGATTAAAACAGGCAAAAAGCTCTTTTTCTTTTCAGGCTTAGCCTCAGGTGTAACCTCTGCAGACTGAGGGGGAGTAGGCATAGCAGGGGCAGGTGCTGCCTGATTTAATATAGTGTTGCACTTTGGGCAGATTCTGCTGCCGTCGGGTATTTCGTTACCGCAAAACTTACAAATCATAGTTATTCTCCTTATCCGAAAAATTCTATTATATCTCTTATAGCATTACCCATCTGTGCGTAATCCTGAAAACGATGGTTTGCATTCTCTACCTTGATATATTCTATAACATTATTCTCTGCAAAGTCAAATACAACCTCACAGGGTATAATTTCGTCCTTTGTGCCCTGAATTATAAGTATATCGTCTGCAAAGTCAATAAAGTCTTTCTCTCTTATGTCGTAATTTTTAAGGTCCTCAATAAACTGCTTTGTAACATTTACCTTGTTGTCAAAGCCTATTGCCACATCCTTGCCCTTCTCAAGAAGCTCCATATCACCACGCTTCATAATGGATGATATAATGGATTCGTAAATATTTATGGCAGGGCTGCGAAGGGCAATTTTTACAAAGGGATTGCCGTTTTGCTCTATATACCTTAAAAACATATAGCCGCCAAAGCTTGTGGCGTAGCCGTAAATATTGCTTACATTAAGCTCGGTTTTTATGTAATCCAGCACAAGGGTGATATATTCATCACAGTCCTGAAGGCTCATTTTCTTTTTAACATCATCACCATGGCAGGGCCAGTTAAAGGTAAGCACTGCAGCCTTTTTCTGCTTTGAGAGCAGAGTTTCTGCAAACCTTTCAGAGGCTTTATTATCCTTATGCCCTGCAAAGCCTGTGCCAAAAAGTACAAGCTTATCAATGCTTCTTATATTGTTGTAGTAAATTTTACATTTTATACTGTGACCATTTTTATTCACAGTGAAATATTTGCTTTCCAAAACTAATTCTTCTTTCCAAGTATTCGCTTAATTGTGCGCTTAATTTTAAGATAAATTCTTACAGGCAGCTTACTGTAAATTCTGTCAAGCTCTGCCTGCTTTGATTTAAGCTTTGCTTCCTGCTTAGTGATAAGTGCCTTCTGCTCATCAAGCTTTTTATTTTTGCTCTCTATCTGCTTATTTTTATCTGCTATTTCAGAGTTTGCCTTTTCAAGCTTTTTCTCAAGGGCATCCTTCTCTTTTATGAGCTTATTATTTTCGCTTGTTTT
>JAKSQR010000127.1 GCA_024404065.1 Clostridia bacterium
ATAGTTTTGCCCGATTATGACTATTTTGCATCACTAAATAAAATATGCCCTGTAAAAATTGTTGATATAGCTCCCGAAAGAGAAGGCTCCACTGAATTTATCAGAAAAGCAAAGGAAATCTGCAAAGTATCTGCCGCTCATACTGAGGCAACTTATGAAATAATAAAAAATGCTGAAAAGGAAGGCTTATCTCACGCTACTCACCTTTTTAACGCAATGACAAACCTTGGCTCAAGAGAGCCCGGTGTGGTAGGTGCAGTATTTGACAGCGACACTATTACAGCAGAGCTTATCTGCGACGGCATACATATCAGCCCCGCAACCTTAAGAATCGCCTTCAGCATTCTTGGTGAGGACAGAACAGTTGTAATAAGTGACGCAATGATGGCTGCTGGCCTTGAGGACGGTGTATATAGCCTTGGCGGTCAGACAGTTTATAAAAAAGGAGCTGCCCGACTTGAGGATGGCACTCTTGCAGGCAGCACAACAAATTTATTTGATGAATTTAAGAATATAATTTCTTTCGGAATACCTCTGAAGCAGGCAATAAAATCCGTTACAATCAACCCTGCAAAGTGCATTGGAGCCGATAAAAAAACAGGCTCAATTGAGGCTGGAAAATATGCAGATTTAATTCTGCTGGATTCTGACCTTAAAAGCATAAAAAATGTGTATGTAAAAGGCACAAAAATTATATGAAATTTTCCTTGCAAAATCGGTCTGATTTTTGCAAGGATTTTTGCTTTAAAAAATGTATTTTTTGACCATTTTTGCCCTGTAAAGTGTATATGCTTTACAGGGCGTTTTTGTAAAGTTAAATTACTTACAGATGTGAATAACTCCGTGAATTAGGTGAAGAACTACCGTGTTATTTTTCTGTTTTAGCACTATTTTTGTAAAGTTTTTCACTTTACGATGATTTTTATTGCTATTTTTGAAATTTATTCACTTTGCATATTTTGAAAAATCACCGAATAAAATTTGCAAGTTACCCCTCTTAATCCTTCATTTCAGGGTTCAAAAATGTAACCCCTTTGTAACCCTTTCTGGCAGGTTATAAAGGGGTGTTTTTATTGCAAAATTTTATTGACAAAATCAGGTGCAAATTCTGGCGAAAAAACTGATAAAAATGAGTATAAAAAATAACAGATTTTTGCCCCCAAAAAGAAGCCTCAAAATCTGTTTATGTATTTACATTATTTTTATTGTTTTTATCTTACCTGAATCAAGCAAAAAATGAGCAAGAAAAATCCCCGCTCCAAATGAAGCGGGGAAATAAAATTAGATATTAGTCGCTGATATAAGGCATAAGAGCAACCTGGCGAGCACGCTTGATAGCTGTTGTAAGCTCACGCTGATGCTTTGCACATGTACCTGTAACACGACGAGGAAGAATCTTAGCTCTTTCGGATGTGAATCTGTTAAGCTTGTTAACATCCTTATAGTCGATTGATTCTACTTTATCTACACAGAAAGCACAAACCTTTCTGCGGCCTTTTTTATTAGGTCTTCTGTCGTTCTTTTCGTAGGCCATGGATTAAACCTCCTTTATAGGTTAGAAACTCAGAAGGGCAGATCGTCCTCGGGAATTTCTTTGAAGTCGCCCTCATCTGCTGTAGCAAATGAAGTTGCAGGCTGATAAACAGCAGTGCCGTCACTTCTTGTAACTGTATTAGAGTCATTCTTTGAGCCGCAGAAGTTAACATTAGTTGCAACAATCTCAGTAGTCTTTCTCTTGCTACCGTTCTTGTCTTCGTAAATTCTGGTCTGAAGCTGGCCATCAACAGCAATCATTGAGCCCTTGCGGAAATACTTGCAAACGAAGTCTGCAGTGCCTCTCCATGCAACAACATCAATAAAATCTGCCTGACGCTCTTCGCCCTGTCTTACAAAGCTTCTGTCAACTGCTACTGTGAATGAGCATACAGAAACACCTGAGCTGGTGTTACGAAGCTCGGGGTCAGCAGTAAGCCTGCCCATAATTGCAGCACAATTAAGCATTATGCTACCTCCTTAGTCTTCCTTGTTGATTGTCATTGAGCGAAGTACGCCGTCTGTGATCTTGAACACACGGTCAAGCTCAGCAGGGAACTCTACGGGAGCACTGTAATTATAAATTACATAGTAGCCATCGGGCTCATCATTGATGGGATATGCAAGCTTGCGCTTACCCCACTCATCAATGCTCTCGAGTGCGCCATTAGCTTCGATCATAGCCTTGAACTTTTCAACAAGTGGCTGAGCAGCCTCATCGCCGTTAGCAACTGAGTAAACTGCCATGGTCTCATACTTATGTGTAGCTGACATCCTTAAGCACCTCCTTCCGGTCATTGGCCATACAACTACGTATGGCAAGGATATAAAGTAATTTTAATCCTGCTGTGGTTTCCACAGCGCTAAGATATTATAATAGAGAAGAAATGAATTGTCAAGAAAAATTATTTCTTTCTATATTACAAACAAACTGAATCAGCACTTATCGCCAAAACCTGAGCGAACAATTTTAAGGGTTGTGGTCTTGGGGAATTCTTCATCACGGATTTTTCTCTTCTGAACCTTCTTAAACTGAGGAAGAGTTTCATTGATTTTTGCTACGTCATCCTTAAGCATCTTGCGTGCATCAGGATAATCCTCTTCGTTAAGGAAGAATTCTGCAGTAATTTTATCGTTTTCTTTGTAGCAAAGTACTTCCTGTACGTAATCAATGCAGATAAGCTTATCCTCAATTTCCTCAGGAGATACGTTTTTGCCGTTTGAGAGAATAATAAGGTTCTTTACACGGCCAACATAGAAAAGGAAGCCGTCCTTATCAATATAACCATGGTCGCCTGTCTTGAGCCATTCGCCATCAAATACTGCTGCTGTAGCCTCAGGGTCATTCCAATAGCCCTGCATAACGTTTGAACCCTTTACGTAAATTTCACCTACGCCGTTTTCGTCAGGGTTGTTTATTTTAACCTCACAACAAGGGATAGGCTTACCAACAGAGCCAAGCTTTTTACAATCAAGGGTATTAAATGTGATTGTGGGTGAGCATTCTGTCATACCATAGCCGTTAAGAATTTCAATACCAAGGTCGGTCATACCCTGCTCATATTTGGGGTCAAGGTTTGCACCACCACAGATGATAAACTCAAGCTCACCACCAAGGTTATCAATAACGGTCTTAAATATTTTTCTTCTCTTATCTATGCCAAGTTTCATAAGGGTATTGCTGATTTTAAGACCCTTTTTGAGAGCATCCTCTCTGCCTGTTTTTCTTGCTGTTTTCCAGATTCTGTCGTAAATAGTATTAACAACAAGAGGTACTGATGAGAAATTCTGAGGATGGTACTTTTTGATATCACTTGCAAGCTTTGTAAGGTCGTGGCACATATAGCCCCACTCACCTACTATGTAGCCTGCAAAAAGAGCACTTACCCAGCAGAATGTGTGGTTAAGAGGAAGGAAGCCGAGAGCGTGTGAGCCGGTATTTACCTGGAAGCAGGCACATACGTCACTTGCAACATTGTAATGGCTGAGCATAACGCCCTTGCTGAGACCTGTTGTGCCTGAGGTGTAAACTATGCAGGCAAGGTCATCTGGCTTAACAACTGCGTCAATACATCTTGTGTCGCCATTCTTTATAGCTTCTCTGCCTATATTCTTAAGCTCATCAAATTCTTCAATGCAAAAATATTCTTTTACTGCTATACCTTCAGCCTCTTTAACTTTAGGAACAAGGTGAGCAGTTTTTTTGTTGTAAACAAGTGCTTCACAACCACATCTTACAAGCTGGCTGATAAGCTCATCATCTGCAAGCTTCATATCCATAGGAACGGAAATGTTGCCGCCGATAATTGTGCCGTAGTATGCGGTAATCCAGTTATAGGAATTTTCAGCAATGATAGCAATCTTTTTGCCGCCGTCCATACCCTTGGTATAGAAATATGTACCTATTGCAGTGGATTCATCCCATGTCTGGTTAAAGGTTCTTGTGTGTTCATTCTTTTCTTCATCAAGGAAGATGTACTGAAGGTTATCGCCACTTTTTTTGGTGCCGTATTCAATAATCTGCTTGATTGTTTTAATTTGTTTTATCTCTTCAAGAATTGCGGGGTCTAAAGCGTGAGTTTTCTTTGCCATTTTTATCATCCTTTCCTCATTAGTCAACGTACCTTGATAGAATACCACATTTTTACATTTTTTTCATTAGACAAATTAGAAAAAATGTTGTGTGAAAAAGAGCCGATTTTTTATTTCTTATATAATGGTTTATTTGACACTTATATATTTATATGCTAATATGTATAGTTGAGTAAATGCGCACGAAAGGTGGTGAAACTGTGAACAGCAAAATGCCTGAATTACGAAAAAAAGCAATGAGCCTGCCTCTGACCCCTGGTGTTTATCTGATGAAAAACAACAAGGGTGAAATCATTTATGTCGGCAAAGCAAA
>JAKSQR010000128.1 GCA_024404065.1 Clostridia bacterium
ATAAGTACAGTATATTGGACTGAGGCTGATTTATAATTAAATCAGCCAAAAACTGGCAAATTTAACCCGATTCAAAAGGAGAAAAGCCTTGAGTGACGAATTAAGAAAAGACGATCTGCTCTACTTCATAGGCGAATACCTTACCCCTGTGCTCAGAGAAGCCTTAGCTGACGGCAGGGTTAAGAAAATTGACGTTACCGACAATAACACTTGTCTTGATATAAAAGCAGATTTTGAAAAGATAATTACAAAAGAAAATCTTTCTGAAGCTCAGAGCCTTGTTAAAAAGGTTACGGGGCTTAAATCAGTGCGCATTTGCTGCTGCTATGCACCTGAGCTTTTTGGTGAGAAGTATTACCCCGAGCTTATTAAAGAAATTAAAGAGTATGATATACTTGCAGGCAGTATGCTTGAAAATGCAGCTTTTGCATTTGATGATAATCAGCTTACCGTTACAGTAAAAGATGGCGCAGATTTACTCTGCAACCTGAAAATTGATGATAAAATCAGGGCAATTGCAGAGGACCATTTCGGCATATTAATCGGTGTACAGCTTAAGCAGAGTGCAAAATCACCTACACCTCCTGCACCTATTGTGCCACCTGCTCAGAACAGAAATTACCCTGAGCCTCAGGTGCCCACACTCAGGGACGAAAAGCCCCTTATCAAAGAGAGAAAGCCGGGCAAGGAGGCAGACCTTGATGGTCTTGACCTGCTTTACCTTTCAAGGCTTAACCTTGACCACAATCAGGTAAACAGCATTCCTTTAGTTGCCATAGACAGTATCGGTCACAAGGAGCAGCCTGTATGTGTTAAGGGCAGCATTTTCGGTGCAGATGTACGTGACACCAAATCAGGCAATAAGATTATAAATTTCTATATTACCGACAAAACAAATTCCTACTCTGTAAAGGTTATGGGTAACCCCGATAAGTGTGCAGATTTACTTGGCAATCTTAAAGATGGCACATATCTGCTTATATTCGGCAAAGTTGAATATGATGATTACAGCAAGGAATTTCTTATAAGACCTGATAAAATCTATGGTGCAAAGCCACCTAAGGTTACTGATAACTCTGAGGAGAAAAGAGTTGAGCTTCACCTTCACACCAATTTCTCTCAGATGGATGGTCTTACCCCTGCAGGCAAGCTTGTTAAAAGGGCTGCAGAATGGGGTCATAAGGCAATAGCCATTACCGACCACGGTGTAGTGCAGGCATTCCCTGATGCTGCAGCTGCTGCAAAGGAAACAGGTGTAAAGATAATATACGGTATGGAGGGCTATTATGTAGACGACTCCGTAACCGCAGTTACAGGCGATAAAAAGATGCCCTTTGACGGCACTTATGTAATATTTGATGTAGAAACCACAGGCCTTCGTACAGGCTACGACAGGCTTATTGAAATAGGCGCAGTTAAATATAACGACGGCGTAGAGGTATCCTCATTCCAGAGCTTTGTTGACCCCGAAAGAGAAATCCCTGAAAAGATTGTATCCCTTACAGGCATTACCAAATCTATGGTAAGAGGCGCTCCCAAGGAAGGGGAGGCAGTCCGCAAATTCTTTGAGTGGGCAGGGGAGGATGCAATACTTGTAGCTCATAATGCCACCTTTGATACGGACATTATGAAGGCAACCTGCGAAAGAAATAATATAGAATATAATTATACTCATATAGACACTCTTGTGCTTGCACAGGAGCTTGTAGAGGAGATTAAGAGATTTACCCTTGATAACGTGGCAAAAGCTCTTAAATTGCCTAATTTCGACCATCACAGAGCTGATGAGGATGCAAGAATACTTGCCCTTATATTTGAAAAGCTTGTTGAGAGAATGAAGGCAATGGGCATTAACTCCACAGAGGAGATAAATGCAGTAATCAAGCCCGACCCACGCAAGCTGAAGAGCTATCACATGATACTGCTTGTAAAGAATCTGGTAGGTCTTAAAAATCTTTATCAGATGATTACAGCTTCCAACCTTGAGTATTTCCGCCGTAATCCCCGCATACCCCTCAGCGTGCTTAATGCACATAGAGAGGGCATAATTATAGGCTCCGCCTGTGAGGCAGGTCAGCTTTATCAGGCAGTGCTTGCAGGCAAATCTCACGACACCCTTGTAAAGTATGCAAAGGTTAATGATTACCTTGAGATTCAGCCTAACGGCAACAACGCCTTTATGATACGTGATGGTATTGTAGAGGATGAGGAAGCACTCAATGATATAAACAGGCAGATTATTGCCCTTGCAGATGAGCTTGATATGCCCGTAGTTGCAACAGGTGACGTTCATTTTATTGACCCTGATGATGCGATTCACAGAGAGATTATAATGAATGCACAGGGCTTCTCAGATGCTGACAAGCAGGCTCCTCTTTACTTCCGCACAACTGATGATATGCTTAATCAGTTTGCATATCTTGGGGAAGAAAGAGCAAAAGAAATAGTTATAACTAATCCCAATAAAATTGCTGATATGTGTGAGGAGATTAAGCCTATACCTGATGGCACCTATCCACCCCACATTGACGGCGCAGATGAAGACCTGAGAAGAATCTGTAATGAGCGTATGGAGGCACTTTATGGTGCACCACTGCCCGAGTACATAAGAGAAAGGCTTGATAAGGAGCTTAACTCCATTATTGAGCACGGCTTTGCAGTTCTTTATATGATTGCACAGAAGCTTGTTAAAAACTCTATGGATAACGGCTACTATGTAGGCTCAAGAGGTTCAGTAGGTTCATCCTTTGTTGCTTTTGCAGCAGGTATCTCCGAGGTTAATCCCCTTGCACCTCACTACCTTTGCACAGAGTGTAAGCACAGCGAATTTTTCCTTAAGGGCGAGTACGGCTCAGGCTATGATATGCCTGTAAAGAATTGCCCCAATTGTAATAAGCCTATGGTCAGAGAGGGTCACGATATTCCCTTTGAAACCTTCCTTGGTTTCTATGGCGATAAATCACCTGATATTGACCTTAACTTCAGCTCTGAATATCAGTTTTACGCTCACAGATATACAGAGGAGCTCTTTGGTAAATCTCACGTATTCAAGGCAGGTACAGTAGGTACTGTTGCGGAAAAAACTGCTTTTGGCTATGTTAAAAAATGGGTGGAGGAAAACCTTGAAAGGCTTAATATCACTCAGGAAAAACGCAGAGCAGTGGGTGAGGATTTAACTGAAGAGGAGTATAAAAAGAGAAAATATCTGCTTGAAATTTCCAATGCAGAAATGCTGAGGCTTGCTTTAGGCTGTAAAGGTGTTAAGCGCACTACAGGTCAGCACCCCGGCGGCATGGTTGTTGTACCCGGCGACAGAGAAGCAGAAGATTTCACTCCTATTCAGCACCCTGCAGACGACCCTGATTCAATTCACAGAACAACTCACTTCGATTTCCATTCACTTCACGATACTATTCTGAAGCTTGATAATCTCGGTCACGAAGTTCCCACCATGTACAAGCACCTTGAGGACCTTACAGGCACCTCTGTAATGGATGCAGATGTATGTGACCCCAAGCTTTATCAGCTGCTTACATCACCCGAGCCTCTTGGTGTAACTGCTGAGGATATTGAGTGCCCCACAGGTACTCTCTCATTACCAGAGCTTGGCACACCCTTTGTACTTGGTATGCTTACAGAGGCTCAGCCTAAATGCTTCTCCGATATGCTTCAGATTTCCGGCCTTTCTCACGGTACAGATGTTTGGCTTGGCAATGCACAGGAGCTTATCAAGGACGGCACCTGCACAATTTCCGACGTTATAGGTACCCGTGACTCCATTATGGTTTACCTTATCCATAAGGGCGTTGATAAGGGCATGGCATTTAAGATTATGGAAATTGTACGAAAGGGCCTAGCTCCAAAATTACTTACCGATGAGCACAAGCAGGCTATGCTTGATAATGGTGTACCTCAGTGGTACCTTGACTCCTGCTTAAAGATTAAATATATGTTCCCTAAGGCTCACGCAGCAGCTTACGTTATTGCGGCTATGCGACTTGCCTGGTATAAGATTTATTACCCTGTTGAGTACTATGCAACATATCTTACTGTAAGAGGCGGAGACCTTGAAACAGATAAGGTGCTTGCAGGCAGACAGGCAGTAAAAATGCGTATGGCAGAGCTTAATGAGCTTATTAAGCAGAGGGCAGCCACAAAGAAAGAGGAAGATGCCTACACATCACTTCAGGTTATGAATGAAATGATGGCACGTGGTGTAGAGATTTTACCTATTGATATTTATAAGTCAAAGGGCACACGCTACGTAGTTGAGGATGGCAAAATCCGTCTTCCCTTCGCATCTATACCCGGCTGTGGTGAAAATGCCGCTATCAGCCTTGAGAATGCAAAATTCAAAAAGGTTAAGGTTACAAAGGAAGATGGCAGCACAGAAATGCAGGTTACAGACGAGATAGAAGAGTTTGTATCTATTGA
>JAKSQR010000129.1 GCA_024404065.1 Clostridia bacterium
TATCTTAACTTGATTTATTATATATATAGTGTTATAATTAGCCGATAATGATTTTTTGAGAGGATATGTCATGAAACGAAAGAAGTGGATTGTCTCTAAAGGTGACAAGGAAACAGCCACCCGTGTTTCTCAGGAGTACGGAATTGACCCATTGGCTGCTTTTATTGTTTCTGCAAGAGGCTATGATGATGAATGCTACCAGGACTTTTTTACAGAAGACGCAGAATTAACACTTGACCCAATGTCAATTATGGATATGGATAAAGCCGCAGACCGCATTATTGAAGCCCTTGACAGCTTTGAAAAAATCTGTGTTTACGGCGATTATGACGCAGATGGTGTAACCTCCACCGCCCTGCTTTATTCTTATTTAGAGAGCAGGGGAGCAAATGTAGTCAGCTACATCCCTGACCGTATTGATGAGGGCTATGGTCTTAACAAGCCCGCAATTAAAAAGCTCCATGATGATGGAGTTAAGCTTATTGTTACTGTGGATAACGGTATTTCTGCCGTTGATGAGATTGTGTATGCCTATTCACTTGGCATGGAGGTTGTTGTAACCGACCACCACATTGCAGGTGATTTACTGCCACAGTGCGTTGCTGTTGTGGACCCTCACAGACCTGATTGCCCCAGTAAATTCAAAGAGATGAGCGGTGTAGGCGTTGCCTTTAAGCTCTGCTGTGCTATTGAGGGTGATGATTATGCTGTGCTTGATGAATACAGCGAGCTTGTTGCCCTTGGCACTATTGGTGATGTTGTTTCACTTACAGGGGAAAACCGCACTATGGTGCGCTATGGCATCCGCAAAATTAACGAAAACCCAAGTGTTGGCGTAGCTGCCCTTGTAAAAGCTGCAGGAGTAGGGGATAAAACCTTCACCTCCTCCACAGCCTCCTTTGCCCTTTGCCCCCGTATAAATGCGGCAGGCCGTATGGGCAGTGCAGATAAAGCCCTTGAGCTTTTACTTTGTGAGGATACAGACAAGGCAGATGAGCTTGCAGCTGAGATAAATTCTATGAATCAGAGCCGTCAGGCAACTGAGATGGAAATATACAAAAAGGCTCTTGAAATTGTGCGCAGCAACCCTGAGATTAAAAACAGCCGTATTATCGTTGTAGCAGGCGAGGGCTGGCATCAGGGCGTAGTTGGTATAGTTGCCGCAAAGCTTACCGAGCATTATGGCAGACCATCCGTAGTGATTTCCGTAATGGATGGCGAGGGCAAAGGCTCCTGCCGTAGTGTAGAGGGCTTCTCAATTTATGATGCTATACTTTCCTGCTCAGATTGTTTAACCCATTTTGGCGGTCATCCCCTTGCTGCAGGTATAGGTGTTGACGAGGATAAAATTGCAGAATTCCGCCGCCGTATAAACGAGTATGCAGCGGATAAGGAGCTGCCCTTTGCCACACAGCGAATTGACTGCAAGCTTAATATGAGCCAGATTAACTTAGGTGTGGTTTCATCCCTTTCTGAGCTTGAGCCCTTCGGCACAGATAACCCACAGCCCTTCATAGGTCTTTTCGGGGTTAAAATTGAGGATATCACCCCTATTTCAGAGGGTAAGCACACCAGAGTGCTTGTATCTAAGGACGGCGCAAGAAACGGCATAATGTTCTTTAATCAGCCGGAGAAGAAATTCCCCTGTTGTCAGGGCGACATAGTTGATATTGCCGTAAATCTTGAGAAAAATGTTTACAATGGTGACACCAGAGTAAGCTTTACCGCCCGTGGTATAAGACCTGCCCATACAGACGAAGAAAAGGTGCTTGCCTGCCTTTCACTTTACAATAAATTCAGCCGTAACGAGGCAATTACTCCACAGCAGGCACAGCTGCTTACCCCTGACAGAGATACTCAGGTTGAGGTATTCCGCAGCATTAAGCAGAAGCCCTTAAAGGATAATTACAGTGAGCAGCTTTGCGTTCGCCTTGATGATGATGGCACAAAGATGGCAAAATATATGGTAACTGTTGATATGATGGTGGAAATGGGCGTGCTTGCCATTGATGAGAATAACTGCGTTTATGCCCCCGCAAATCCACAGAAGGTGGACCTTCAGCAGTCCTCCGTTATGAAAAAATTACAGTCATTGCAGGTGTGATTTATGAAATACTATACAAGTGACGTAAAGGATAACTTTACCACCCCTGAGGAGGGTTTAGCTGTCCTTATTGATATACTGAAGGATTCCTTCAGCCCTGAGGAAATTGAAAATATTAAAAAGGCTTATGATTACGCTGCAAAGGCACATGGCGACCAGAAGCGCCTTTCGGGTGAGCCCTACATAATGCACCCCCTTAACGTGGCTGTAATCACTGCAAAGCTTGGTATGGACAGCCCCTCAATTATCACAGCTATGCTCCACGATACTGTTGAGGATACTGACTCCACAAAGACCGAAATCAAAGAGATTTTTGGCGACACAGTTGCAGAGCTTGTTGATGGTCTTACCAAAATTCAGGCAGTGCCCACCAAGAGTGAGGAGCGCACAGAGGGCGCAATTTTCCTTGACCCTACCAAGATTAAACAGCAGCAGCAGGCAGAGAATATCCGTAAAATGCTGCTTGCAATGAGCAAGGATATCCGTGTAATTATCGTAAAATTGGCAGACCGCCTTCACAATATGCGCACCCTTATGTTTAAGCAGGAGCAGAGAAGGCGTGAAATTGCCCTTGAAACTATAGAGATTTATGCCCCCATAGCTCACCGTTTAGGTATCCGACCCATTAAGGAGGAGCTTGAGGATTTATCTATCAGCTACCTTGACCCTGTTGCCTATAAAGACATTGAGGATAAGCTTGAGGCACAGAGCGATAAGCGCAAGGAATTCCTTGACGAAATAAAAGGCAAAATTGAGGAGAGGGCAAAGGCTATTGTGCCAAATGCCTCCGTTTCAGGCCGTATTAAATCCGTACACGGTATCTATCGTAAAATGTATATGCACAATAAGAATTTTGAGCAG
Source organism: Clostridia bacterium (assembly GCA_024404065.1). Taxonomy (GTDB): domain Bacteria; phylum Bacillota; class Clostridia; order Oscillospirales; family Acutalibacteraceae; genus CAG-177. The sequence goes on from JAKSQR010000129.1 coordinate 2,966, forward strand.
ATTTACGATATTTATGCCGTTCGTATAATCGTTGATACCGTTGCAGACTGCTATAACTGCCTTGGTATTATTCACGATATGTATTCTGCCATCCCCGGCAGATTTAAGGACTATATCTCAAACCCCAAAGCCAACATGTACCAGAGCCTTCATACCACAGTTTTAGGTAAAGAGGGCATACCCTTTGAGGTGCAGATACGTACATGGGAAATGCACCACACCGCTGAGTACGGTATTGCTGCCCATTGGAAGTATAAGCTTGGTGTAAATGGCAAGGAGGGCGGCTTTGACGAGGAAAAGATTGCATGGGTTCGTCAGCTGCTTGAGAGCCAGAATGAAAATGACGATGTGGAGGATATTGTTTCCACCATTAAGTCTGACCTTGTTTCAGAGGAAGTATTTGTATTCACCCCCAAGGGTGATGTTTATAACCTGCCCTCAGGTGCTACTGTTATTGACTTTGCTTACGCTATACACACAGCCGTAGGTAACCGTATGACAGGCGCCAAGGTTGACGGCAGAATTGTGCCTATTGACTATGTGGTAAAGACAGGTGAAATCTGTGAAATTATTACCACAAACCATCAGGATAAGGGCCCCAGCAGAGACTGGCTCAAGATAGTTAAAACCTCACAGGCAAGGGCAAAAATCCGCCAGTGGTTCAAGAAGGAAAGGCGTGAAGAAAACATTGTTGAAGGCAGAGAAGAGCTTGAGCGTGAATTCAGGCGCAATTACATCCGCCTCAGCGATGCAGAATATACTCCATTTGTGGAGAAGCTTGCAGAAAGACAGCGCTGCAACAGCATAGACGAATTTTATGCAGCCATCGGCTACGGCGGTATCACCCTTTCCAAAATTATGCCAAGGGTCAAGGAGGATTACCTTAAGCTTACAAAGCTTAATGAGCCTGTTGAAATCAAGACCAAGCCCCAGCCCAAAAAGAGGACAAAATCCAACGAAGGCGTTGTGGTTGAAGGCATTGACAACTGCCTTATCAAATTCTCCCGCTGCTGTAACCCATTGCCCGGCGATAAGATTATCGGCTTTATCACAAGAGGTCACGGCGTTTCAATCCACACACAGGCTTGCCCCAATGTACCCACCGATATGGCTAACTGCGAAGAGCCCGAAAGATGGATTACCGCCTATTGGGATAATAACGTCAAGGAAGAGTTTAAGTGTACCCTTCAGCTTTGCTGCCTTAACAAAATCGGTATGCTTGCAGATGTTTCCACAATGCTTGCAACCATGCACATAAATATCAACGATTTAAGCGTACGCCCATCAAAGGACGGCAGAACATTTATTACAATTACCCTTTGCGTAAACGGACTTGAACACCTTAACACCGTTGTCGCCAAAATCCAGCACATCAACGGCGTATTAAGCGTAGAACG
>JAKSQR010000013.1 GCA_024404065.1 Clostridia bacterium
GTGCAGGTATCACAAAGGTTATCGGCAAGTCGCCAATAGGCAACATTTGCATAAGTATTGCTATCCTCAATAGCCTGAATATAGTGAAGCATCGGGGCGGGCGCACCACATTCCTCCATTGTGCCATATTCAGTTATGATAATGGGTAATTCTTTTATGCCAAGAGCTTTTTCGCTTTGTCTGTATTCTTTAACGTGGTCTTCCCAATAAGTAGAAGATATAGGGCTTAATTCATGGTAAATCATTATATCGGGCAGGCAATTGTTATCTTTACAATATTTAAGAAAATCAACTATTTCGTAAATATCATAATCGCAGTAGCCTGGTCCACCTATTTTTGCATCAGGGTCAATGCTTCTTATAAGCTCAAAGGTTTCTTTCCACGCTTTATAAAATCTCTGTTTTGCAGCGTCATCAAATGCCCACCAGCCCTCAGGCATAACTGTGCCAAACCAGACAGCATTATCACATTCGTTGTAGGGGCAGTAAACAATTCTGTCACTGTAATCGGCTTTTGAAATTTCTGTAACCTTTTCTGTTACCTTCGGGAAAAAGTCATTTTTTACAAAAGCTTCACAATCATAAGTGCCTTCTTTTCTTGCTTCTTCAATCTCTTTATGATTATAGTACCATGTGCTGTAAGAATCCTGAAGATAAACTACAATATAATCACAACTGTCAAGGTTGTTACTTACATGGTCAACATCACCTATAGGGTGCTGAAGGCCGTCCTTAACTTTTTGTGAAACACTTTTGATATCAAGGCTTTTTATCATTTCTTCAGATGGAACACCTTCCTCGGCAAGGCCATATAAATAGCCGCAGGCTCTTGAAGAAATTGCGCCCTCAGTTTTTGATAAATCCACCTCTACTGTGGGGTAAAACATATAGGGGATTGCTTCTAAAGTAAGATTGATTACAATTAAAAGTGAGGATATATATCCTAAAAATCTTTTCATAACATCACCAATTTGATTTTACATAAACTGATTATATTAGTCAACACAATTTAATTCAGTCAAATCAAAAATAACAAACTTGTTGCTATATAAACATATTATTTTGTAGATTATAATAATTGAAATAAGTTAAACTTCTTTATATAATAATTCCATACTTAAATTGGAGTGATGTTTGATGAAATTTACCAAGATGCACGGCATCGGAAATGACTATATTTATTTCAATTGTTTTGAAGAAAATATAGAAAACCCCAATGAGCTTTCAATCCGTCTTTCTGACAGACATTTCAGCATTGGTGGTGACGGCATTGTAATGATTATGCCCTCAGAAACCTGCGATTTCAGAATGCGTATGTTTAATGCTGATGGTAGCGAAGGCAAAATGTGTGGCAATGCTACAAGATGTATCGGTAAGTATGTTTATGAAAAGGGCTTAACCGACAAAACTACATTTACACTTGAAACCCTTGGCGGTGTTAAGGTGCTTGACCTTGATGTTAAGGATGGTATCGTAGAGTCAGTTACAGTTGATATGGGTAAGGCAGTATTTACTGCAAAGGATATCCCTGTAATTTCTGATACAGATGAGGTTGTTGAGGCTCCTCTTACAGTTGAAGGCAGAGATAACAAAATCACCTGCGTTTCAATGGGTAACCCTCACTGCGTTATCTTTACAGATGGCATAGATGATTTTGACCTTGTTAAGATGGGTCCTGCTTATGAAAATCATCCTATGTTCCCTGAAAGAATCAATACAGAATTTGTTGAGTATATCGACAGAAATACTCTTAAAATGAGAGTATGGGAGAGAGGCAGCGGCGAAACTCTTGCATGCGGTACAGGTGCTTGCGCTACTGTATCTGCTGCGGTTAAAACAGGCAGATGCCCTGCTGATGAATTTGTTAAGGTTAATCTCATTGGTGGTACCCTTGAGGTTATGTATAAATCAAACGGCACAGTAATTATGAAAGGCCCTGCAGCCTTTGCATTTGAAGGAGAAGTAGAATAATGGCACATATTAACTCAAATTATCTTAATATCAAAGAGAGCTATCTTTTCTCAGAGGTAGCAAAAAGAGCTAACGCTTACAAGGCAGAGCATCCCGAAGCTGACGTAATCAGACTTGGTATAGGTGATGTTACAAGACCCCTTTGCCCCACAGTAATTGACGCACTTCATGAGGGCGTTGATGCTATGGCAGCAACTGAAACCTTCAAGGGCTATGGCCCTGAGCAGGGTTACGATTTCATCAAGGAATCACTTAAAGCTTATTATGCTGAAAAAGGTGTAGACCTTGATAAGGACGAAATCTTTATTTCTGACGGCGCAAAGAGCGACCTTGGCAATATCCTTGATATATTCTCAAAGGATAACCTTGTACTTGTTCCTGACCCTGTATATCCCGTATATGTAGATACAAATACTATGGACGGCAGAGAGATTGCTTACCTTGAAGCAAACGAAGCTAACGGCTTCCTTCCTATGCCTAACTATGATATAAAGGCTGACCTTATTTATCTTTGCTCACCTAATAACCCCACAGGCGCTGTTTATAACAGAGAGCAGCTTGCAGAGTGGGTTAAGTACGCTAATGATAATAACTCAGTTATTTTCTTTGATGCAGCTTATGAGTGCTTCGTTTCTGATCCCTCACTTCCCAGAAGTATTTATGAAATTGAAGGCGCTAAGACCTGTGCAATTGAATTCTGCTCATTCTCAAAAACTGCAGGCTTCACAGGTACACGTTGCGGTTACACAGTTGTTCCTTTTGATCTTATCAGAGATGACTGCGTTGTTAATAAGTTCTGGCTCAGAAGACAGACTACTAAGTTCAACGGCGTAAGCTACATTACTCAGAAGGGTGCAGCAGCAGTATTTACTGAAGAAGGCAAAAAGCAGATTGCTGAAAACATCGATTATTATAAGCAGAATGCAAAGACAATTACAGAAACTCTTGACCGTCTTGGTATCTGGTACTGTGGTGGTAAGCATTCACCCTATATCTGGTTTAAGTGCCCTGACAATATGGGCTCATGGGAGTTCTTTGATGCTCTTCTTGAGAAGGCAAATGTTGTTGGTACTCCCGGTGAGGGCTTCGGTGAGAATGGTAAGGGCTACTTCAGACTTACTTCCTTCTCAACTCACGAAAACACAATTGAAGCAATGAAGAGATTTGAAAAGGCTTTTAGTAAATAATGAATAATTCCCGCAGGGAAAACAAAATAATTTTTATCTGCTGGCTGGCGTATGCGGTTGCGTATGTCGGCCGGGTTAATTTTGCTGCTTCAATAGTTGCAATTATACCTGATATGCAGATTACTAAAGAGCAGGCAGGTCTTGTTACATCTTGCTTGTTCTTTGCTTATGGCATAGGTCAGCTTGTAAATGGTATACTTTCAAAGAGATATAATAACAGAATAATGGTGTTTATCTCGTTATTTGTATCATCCTGGCTTAATTTACTCGTGCCTTTAGTAAATAATATAAATGTAATAAAATACATCTGGCTTCTTAACGGTGCAGTGCAGTCTATATTGTGGTGTACACTGATTAAGACTATTTCTGAAAATGTTTCTGAGCAAAGGTTTAATAAAGCTATAGTTGCAATGAGCACCCCTGTTGCAGCGGGCACAATCGGTGCTTATGGATTATCAGCATTATTTGTTAAATTTTCTACATGGCGTACAACTTTTTATGTTGCCTTTGCAATGCTTTTAATTGCATCTTTTATCTGGTTTATTCTTTATGGTAACGAGAAAGAGCCTTATAAAATCACTAAAGCAGAAGAGAAAGAAAGCAGGCATAAAATACCCTCATATATGTATTTAATCCTTTTCACTATTGCTGTATCAGCAATCGCAAATGGATTTATAAAAGATGGTATAAATGTATGGACCTCAAGCGTATTGGTTGAAAAATTCAATGTTACTGAGTCTTTCTCTATTCTTATCACACTTCTTTTACCTCTTATTTCGCTTATAGGTGCTACCTTTGTTGCTGCAATACACAAAAAGATTAAATCTCACTCAATGATGGATTTAACATTTTATGCAATTACATTGGTTGTAAGTGTTCTTTCTATCGTTTCGCTTAAATACAGCAAAATAGTACCACTTATCGGTACATTTATAGTTATATCCTGCCTTATGGCTATGGTTAATAATGTTATAACAAGCGTATTTCCTCTTGAAAGAAGAAAGCTGCTTGGCTCAGGCTTCCTTGCAGGTCTTATAAATACATTTTGTTATGTAGGCAGCACATCTGCTTCCTATGGTCTTGCAGTTGTACAGGAAAAATTCGGCTGGAATATGGTGCTTACCGTTGTTTTAATTGTATGCGGTGTAGCAGTTGCTACAAGCGCAGTCGGTACATTTGCTGAGAAAAAAGAAAATAAAGTGATTGCTTAACAGTCACATTTTTGCTTTGAAAATATGATATTTCCAAAGGAGTATATATGGTTGGTTTAATTGACGTTGGCGGTGGATTCCGTGATATTTATGGCACAGGTGTGTTAGACACCTGCCTTGACAATAACATAGAATTTGACTGCTGTGTATGCGTTTCTGCAGGTAGTGCAAATGTTGCATCTTTTTTATCTAAGCAGAGAGGCAGAAATTACAGATTTTATACTGAATATGCCTTCCGCAAGGATTATTTCAGTGCTTCAAATGTAATACATGGCAAACGCCCCCTTAATCTTGATTATGTTTATAACACTCTCTCAAATGAGGGCGGTGAAGACCCTGTTGATTATGAAACATTTTCAAGCTATAAAGGTATATTCAATGTAGTTGCAACAAACGGAAACACAGGCAGACCTCATTATTTTTCTATGGAAGATGTTGCAAAGGATGATTTTAAAATTTTAAGTGCTTCTTCATCTATTCCTGTTGTTGCAGGTGCTACTGAGATTGATGGCGTTGAATACTTTGATGGTGGTGCTTCTGACCCTATCCCCATCAAAAGGGCACTTGAGCTTGGCTGTGATAAGCTTGTAATTATACTTACTAAGCCTATTGATACCGTTGTTGAGCCTGAAAGAGATTTAACTCTTTCTGCTATGATAGACGGAAAGTATCCTCAGGTTGCAAGAGCCTTAAGGGTTCATAGCCTCAGATATAACAGAGGCGTTAAGCTTGCTAAAAAGCTTGAAGCTGAGGGAAAAGCTATAATAATTGCTCCCGAAGACACCTGCGGAGTTAGCACACTTTCAAGAGATAAGGATAAAATGAATGACCTTTATAATCTTGGGCTTAAGGATGGTCTGAAGGTTGTAGAGTTTATGAAGCAGAATAGTTGACAATAATATTATAATATGTTAATATTTTTGCATATTGTGACAGTGATGAGGAGTGTGTCAGCCGAAGCTTTTAAGAGAGCCGGTGGATGGTGTAAACCGGTAGGATAAGCTGATTACTGTAGCCTCGGAGTCGGGAAGAAGAAAGCCTTGTGTAAGTAGAACTTCCCCGTGTGGCAGCGTTAATGCTTTTGAGTGGCTCACTATGAGCAATTTGAGTGGTACCACGGGTAATTATTTACTCGCCTCATGTATTATCATGGGGCGTTTTTTTATGTCCCGCAGAAAGGAAGATATTATGGCAAAAGAACTTGCAAAACAGTATGATCCTAAAAACGTTGAGGATCGCATCTATGACTTCTGGCTTAAAGGCAGATATTTTCACGCAAAGGTTGAAAATGATAAGAAGCCTTATACAATCGTAATTCCACCACCTAATATTACAGGTCAGCTTCACATGGGTCACGCCCTTGATAATACCCTTCAGGATATCCTTATCCGCTGGAGAAGAATGCAGGGCTTTGATACCCTTTGGCTTCCTGGTACAGACCACGCTTCTATCGCAACAGAGGCAAAGATTGTTGCTAAAATGCGTGAGGAAGGTATCTCTAAAGAGGATCTTGGCAGAGAAGGCTTCCTTGAAAGAGCCTGGGATTGGAAAGAACAGTACGGTGGCAGAATTATAGAGCAGCTTAAAAAGATGGGCTCATCCTGCGACTGGGACAGAACAAGATTTACACTTGATGAAGGCTGCAGCAAGGCTGTTCGTGAAGTATTCTGCCGTCTTTATGATGAAGATTTAATTTACAGAGGCAACCGTATGGTAAACTGGTGCCCCTGCTGTAATACATCTATCTCTGATGCTGAGGTTGAATACGAAGAGAAAGATGGTAATTTCTGGCACCTTCTTTATGAAGTAAAAGAAACTGGCGAAAAGCTTGAGCTTGCTACTACAAGACCTGAAACAATGCTTGGTGATACAGCAGTAGCAATCAATGCAGAGGATGAAAGATATAAGCACCTTCACGGTTGTCATGTAATTCTTCCTCTTCTTAATAAAGAAATTCCTATTGTATGTGATGAGCATGCAGATATGACAAAGGGTACGGGTGTTGTTAAGATTACACCTGCTCATGACCCTAACGACTTTGAGGTTGGTAAGCGCAATAACCTTCCCGTTGTAAGATGCTTTACTTATGATGGTCACATGACAGGTGCAGAGGATAAGGCTGCTGCTGATGAGTATATCGCAAGTGGCAGAGCTGCTGCAGATGAGCCTGAGGTACTTGATTGCGGTAAATACGCAGGTATGACTACTATGGAGGCACGCAAGGCAATACTTGCAGACCTTGAAGCAGGCGGATATATTAAGGAAATTGAACCTCTTAAGCATGAGGTTGGCACCTGCTACCGCTGTCATTCCACTATTGAGCCTATGGTTTCAAAGCAGTGGTTTGTACGTATGGATCCTCTTGCAAAGCCTGCTATTGAATCTGTTGAAAAGGGCGAAACCAAGTTTATTCCCGACCGCTTCACAAAGAACTATATGAACTGGATGAGAGGCACCCGTGACTGGTGTATCTCCCGTCAGCTCTGGTGGGGTCACAGAATCCCTGCCTGGTATTGTGATGACTGCGGCAAGATGACTGTTTCTAAAACTGATATAGACAAGTGTCCACATTGTGGTGGCAAGGTTGAGCAGGATTCAGATACACTTGATACCTGGTTCTCATCAGCACTCTGGCCATTCTCAACACTTGGTTGGCCTGATGAAACACCTGAGCTTGCTCATTATTATCCCACAAGCACACTTGTTACAGGCTATGATATTATCGGTTTCTGGGTTTCCAGAATGATTTTCTCAGCCCTTAAATATACAGGTAAAGCACCATTTGATACTGTTCTTATTCATGGCCTTGTTCGTGATGCTCAGGGTCGTAAAATGTCAAAGTCTCTTGGTAATGGTATTGATCCTCTTGAGATTATTGACCAGTATGGTGCTGATGCTCTCAGATTTACCCTCGCTACTAACAATAGCCCTGGTAATGATATGAGATTCTCTGACGAAAAAGTATCTGCAAGCCGTAACTTTGCCAATAAGCTTTGGAATGCTTCAAGATTTATTCTTATGAATATTGGCGAAGAGGAAATTTCTACTGAGCTTCCCGCAGACCTTTCTCTTGAGGATAAATGGATTATCAGCCAGTTTAATAACCTTGCCAAAGAGGTTACTGACAACCTTGAAAAGTTTGAGCTTGGTATGGCAGTTGCAAAGCTTTACGACTTCATCTGGGATGTATTCTGCGACTGGTATATTGAAATAGCTAAAATCCGCCTTCAGAAGGGTGGTGCAGAGGCTGATGCAGCTAAGCGTGTACTTGTTTGGGTAATGAGCAATACACTTAAGCTCCTTCATCCCTTTATGCCATTTATTACTGAAGAAATCTGGCAGACTCTTCCTCACGTTGGTGAGTCAATTATGATTTCTGAGTGGCCTGAATATACAGAGGCTCATAACTATGCTGACGAAGAAGCTGAGATGGAGAGAATTATGACAGCCATCAGAGCTATCCGTAACAGAAGAGCAGAGATGAATGTTGCTCCCTCTAAGAAGGCTAAGGTATATATTGCTACATCTTATCAGGATACCTTTAATAAGGCTGGTATCTTTATGCAGAGGCTTGCTTCCGCTTCAGAGTTTGAGGTAGGCGAAGCTTATGATATTGATGGTGCTGTAAGCATTGTTACAGCAGATGCTAAAATTTATATTCCTATGGGCGACCTTGTTGATTTTGAGGCTGAAAAAGCAAGACTCAATAAAGAGCTTGAATCAGTTCAGAAGGACCTTGACTTTGTAAATAAAAAGCTTTCTAACGAAAACTTTGTTGCAAAGGCACCTGCAAATGTTATTGCTGAGCAGCGTGAAAAGGCAGCAAGATATTCTGAAAAAATTGCTATGCTTCAGGAAAGTATTGCAAAATTAAACTAAAGTAGCAGAGAGCCCGGTTTGCTGGGCTCTCTTTCAACAGGTATTTATATGAATTGTAACGAAGCAATTAACTATATACACTCACTTGAAAGGTTTGGCATAATGCCCGGCCTTGAAAGAATATCGGAGCTTTGTGAAAAGCTTGGTAATCCTCAGGATAAATGCAAATTTATCCATGTGGCAGGCACAAACGGTAAAGGCTCAACCTGTACAATGATTTCTGAAATTCTAATTGAAGCAGGCTATAAAACAGGGCTTTACACTTCACCTTATGTAATAGATTTTCGTGAGAGGATTAAGCTTAATGGTGAAATGATTGACCCTGAGGACCTTGCAGAGTGTACTGAAGAAGTAAGAGAAACATCTGAAAAATATAATATAAAAGTGACTGAATTTGAAGCAGTTACGGCAGTAGCCTTTCTTTACTACGCAAAGAAGAATTGCGATTATGTTGTGCTTGAGGTTGGTCTTGGCGGCAGATATGATGCGACTAACATTATTAAAAAGCCTGATGTGGCAGTAATTGCAAGCATATCAAAGGACCATACTGCAATACTTGGCGATACAGTTTCTGAAATAGCAGGGGAGAAGTGCGGTATAATTAAAGAAGGCTGCAAGGTGGTATCTTATCCGCTTCAGACTGCAGAAGCCCTTGATGTGATTAAAGAAAATTGCAAATCAAAATCTGCTGAGCTTATTATTCCTGACGTTACAGCTCTGACAGTTTCTTCAGTTTCTATAAACGGCTCAGGTATTGATTATAAAGGTCTGAAATATAACCTGAGGCTTGCAGGTGAGCATATTGTTTATAATTCATTAAGTGCTGTTGAAGCAGTAAAGGCACTTAACATCGGTTTAACCGATGAGCAGATTTCTTCAGGTATTTCAAAGGCTGTTATACCTGCAAGAATGGAGCTTATATCAGATAGCCCGATTATTTTACTTGATGGCGGACATAATGAGGATTGTGGTAAGGCTCTTAATAAATTTGTAAAAGAATTTATTACCGATAAAAAAATTATAATGCTTTCCTCAATTATGGCGGATAAGGATTTTGACAGTTATCTAAACCTGAGTGCTTCGCTTGCAAATGAGTTTATTGCAACTAAGGCAGATGTGCCAAGAGCCCTTGACAGTAAAGAGCTTTGCACCGCTGCTGAAAAATACTGTGATTGTTGTACTTATATAGAAAATTCTCTTGAAGCAGTAAAATATGCTTTAAGTAAGCTAAACGAAAATTCTGCACTTGTAATATGCGGTAGCTTTTACCTTGCAGGTGAAATAAGAGATTATTTATTGAAAGGTGAGTAATATGATTAAAACTATTCCTGATGGTGTATATCCAACAATGCTTACACCTTTTACTGAGGATAACAAAATTGATTATGACAACGTTCTCAAGCTTCTTCAGTTTTACTCTGAGAAAGGCTGTGCAGGTGTTTTTGCCATTTGTCAGTCAAGTGAAATTTTCTATCTTTCATTTGAAGAAAGACTTGAGCTGCTTAAATTCATAATGAAGAATAAGCCTGCAGATTTAACCGTTGTTGCTTCAGGCCACACTGCAGATGATATTGATACTCAGATTTATGAGGCAAATGCCTTTATTGAAACCGGCATAGATGCTTATGTATTTATTGCTAACAGATTTGCAAAGCAGGATGAAGGCGAAGATGTATTCCTTGCAAACTTTGAAAAAGCAGTAAAGGGCTTACCTGAAATTGGTTTTGGCGTTTACGAATGTCCATATCCTTATAAAAGACTTATGACTCCCGATACAATAAAAAAATGCTGTGAGATAGGTAATCTCAGGTTTATTAAAGATACATGCTGCAGAATAGGGGAGATAGAAGCAAAGTTAAAAGCCGCAGAAGGTACCGGCTTAAAAATATACAATGCAAATGGTGCAACCTTGCTTGAGTCATTAAAGGCAGGCTGTGCAGGTTATAGCGGAGTAATGGCTAATTTTCATCCTGAGCTTTATTCATGGCTTTGCGCTAATTATAAAACTGAGCCTGAAAAGGCAGAGAAGCTTTTTAACTTTTTATCAATGGCTTCAACTATTGAGCTTCAGCAGTATCCAGTTAATGCAAAATATCATCTTCAGAAGCTTGGTTTTGATGTTACTGCAAAGTGCCGTGTAAGAGATTGCAGCACCTTTACAGAAAGCAATAAAAAAGAGATTGATGCTATGTACAAAACAGAGCTTCTTGTTAAAGAATTGATGGGAATTAACTGATTTTATCAGAACAATAAATATTATTTTGTAACAAAAACATTTATACATAAAGAAATTGCACTTTAGTATAAAAAAGTTGTTGATTTTTTATATATTACTATGATAATATTTATATGGCAAAATTTTATAAAAAATTTTTGGAGGGCTATCAAATGGCACAGAAAAAAAGAGTATTCCTTACTGGTGCTTCAGGTAACATGGGTTTCCAGAGCTTTAAAGAGTTCATGAAGCACAAGGATCAGTACGACGTAGTTGTTCTTCTTCGTGACAGCCAGAAGAACAGAGAGAAATTTGCTGATTACATGAACGATCCTTCAGTTACTATCGTTTGGGGCGATCTTAAAGATTATGATAAGATCCTTGAATGTGTAACTGGCGCAAATTACGTTCTTCATATCGGCGGTATGGTATCTCCCGCTGCTGACTACTTTCCCACTAAGACTGTACAGACAAATACTACAGCTGCAAGAAATATCGTAAACGCAGTTAAGGCTCAGCCTAACGCAGACGATATCAAGGTTGTTTACATTGGTACAGTTGCTGAAACAGGCGATAGAAATATGCCTATCCACTGGGCTCGTTGCGGTGACCCTGTAAAAATTTCAATTTATGACCATTATGCTTGCTCTAAGGTTCTTGCTGAGCAGATTTTTGCTGAGTCAGGTCTTAAGCACTGGGTATCCTGCCGTCAGTCAGGTATCCTTTATGCTGATATCCTTAAGAATATGGACCCCATCATGTTCCATGTTTGTATCAATGGTGTTCTTGAATGGGCAACTGTTGAAGACTCTGCAAGACTTATGCTTAACATCACTGGTGATGATATTCCCGAAGAATTCTGGAGAAGATTCTATAACATCGGTTCAGGTGAAGAGTACAGACTTACAAACTTTGAGTTTGAAGATCTTCTTCTTGATACAACTCTTGGTCTTGGTTCACCTAAGAAGGTATTCCAGCCCAACTGGTTTATTACCCGTAACTTCCACGGTCAGTGGTACTATGATGGTGATGAGCTTGAGAAGTACTGCCACTTCAGAGCTAACGTTCCTGTTGTTGAGTACTTTAAGTCTCTTCTTAATCAGGTTCAGCCTTACTTCAAGCTTGCTAAGTTTGCTAAGCCCTTCTCACCAATCGTAAAGGCATACCTTAAGACCCTTGCTGATAAGGAAATCTATGGTACACTTTGGTGGTTAAAGAATGGCGTTGAAGATAGAATTACTTCTTACTTCGGTTCAATGGAAGAGTACAATGCTATTCCTTCAAAGTGGGAAGATTATAACATCGTTATTCCTTCAAAGAAGAAGACAGCTGATGATGTAATCGTTCTTGATCACGGTTATGATGAAACAAAGAACTTTGAAGAGCTTACTCTTGAAGACCTTCAGAAGGCTGCTCAGTTCAGAGGCGGCGAATGCCTTGCAACTGAAGAAGAGTTTGTTGACGTTTACACTCCAATTAAGTGGAAGTCAGCTCGTGGTAACGAATTCATGATGAGTGCTAACCTTGTACTCAGAGGTGGTCATTGGTGTCCACAGGAATTCCCCACCGATTGCGAAGGCAAGAAGTTCTTCTGGAACTATGATGAAGAAGCTAAGCTTAATCCCTTCTTCAAGCAGGTTTGGGCTCCTCTTCACAAGGAAACAGAAAACAACGTTTACACCGAGAAAATCTTCAAGGGCTTCGTTGGTTTCGAAAATATCTGATTATAAACGGGCAGAGGTTAATCCCTCTGCCCTTGATTTTTTTATTTATTATATGTATAATTACACAGTAATTTTAATTTGCTGAAAGGAGCAGACAGATTATGAGTAAAAAACATCTGATTAAAAAAATACTGTCTCTCTTATGTATTATATTTATATTATTTTCTTTATATTCATGTGGTAAATCTGATAAGGCTGAAGAAAAAAAGCTTAAGGTTGGCGTAGAGGGTATTACCGGCAATTTCAATCCATTTTATATAACTGAAAAGGCTGATAAGGCTATTGCCTCACAAATTCATTTATCAATACAAAACAGAAACGCTTCAAATAAGCTTGAAAATGCCGCAGGCAGCATTTCTTACCAGTATATCGGGGATAATCAGGTTAAATATACTGTTACTATCAAAGATAATTTATATTTTTCTGATGGCACAAATGCAACAATAGATGATGTTATTTTCTGGTATTATATATTAGCTGATGCAACCTACGATGGACCTTATAAAGATTTTTATCTTAATGATATAGTAGGTCTTAAAGAATATTATTACGATGACGAAAATTATCAGCTTCATTTATCAGAGCTTAATGGTGATAAGAAAAAGATAAAAAAATACCTTGATTATAATTATGAGAACGGCGCAGATGTTAAAGAGATAACAGGTATTAAGCGTGTTGATAATTACACTTGCACAGTTTTATTTAATTCACATAATATCAATGCTATATCTCAGCTTAATGCTTTTGTTGTGTCTAAAGCATTCTACTCAAAGAATTACATAAAGGGTAATGCAAAGGCTATTAAAGAGTATTCAACTTCCACATTAGGCTGCGGTCCATATTATCTCAAGGATTATAACGATAAACAGGCTGAGTTATCTGCAAACAAATATATTGATTATGCACCTAAGATAAAAAGCGTTACTTTTATTGATTTGGTAAAAGCAAAAAAAGACCCTGCTGATGCTATTGCAAGCGGTTATGTTGATATAGTTACTTTACCCGCCAATAAAGAAAATGCCTCAAAGATATCAAAGGGAAATCTTAAGGCATCCTATACTAATAAAAATGAATACTGCAGTATTTTCTTTAACTCTGCAACTATAAATATAGAAGCAAGAAAAATACTTATGGCAGTTTGTGACCCATATAGTATATTAGAGGCTGAAGTAGGCTCCAATTACTCCAAGGTTTACAGACCAATCAGCATAAGATTTGATGAATATCCCGATGTTAATGATGCTTTCTATAAATCAACAATGAAAACATCTTTGTTGCCATCATATATTACAGCACCGCTTAATGTTTATTACAGCGGCACAGAGGATGACGTAGAGTATAAGATACTTAACGATTATATATCCAAAATAAAGTCCTATGGTGTAAATGTAAACTTTAAGGTTACCGATTATAGCGGGCTTATGGACGCTGTAAAGAAGGGGAAAGCCGATATATGGCTTGCCTATACAGCAGATGGTGATACCTGTGATAAGTACGATTACTACAATTCAAATGGTATTTATAACTACACAGGCATAAATTTTGCTAATATTGATGAGTTGACTTATCAGATTCGTACAGCAACAGGCTTTGTTGATAAATCAGAGCTGACCGCAAAGCTTATGGATGCCGTTATGGGCGTTGCAGTTGAGCTTCCTCTTTATCAGCTTGAGCAAATTACTGTGTACAATACAGATGTAATTGACGAAGGCTCACTTTTGTCTGTTTCTTTATATGATGATTACACTTACGTGTTAAGCTCTTTAAGCTAAATACAAGCCATCAGAATGTTATATTCTGATGGCTTCTTGTGTTTTATTTGCATTTTTGCCCTGAAATCCACTAAATTTAGTGGTTTTGAATTTTTTGAGAATTTTACCAATAAAGTTCTATATAAGTTCTGCTTAGTTCAGTACGATAATTTCTAAAATAGAAAATAATTGCTTGATTGTTGTAACATTTGCATAAAAACAGATATTAAAAAAATTTGACAAATATAGAAAATGTGAATATAATACGCCATGTCCTGAAGCAAATCACACTATGTTCATGTATTTGAACTGGTTAAGAAATCTAAAGGAGAGTTATATGCCGATATTTTCTAAATCGGGATTTAATGCCTCTGAAAAGAAATCCTTCAGAGCAGCATCGTTTATACTTGTATTAGTAATTGCTGCAGTTTCTATCCTATGTATATTTACCACTACATCACCAATTGATGTAACAATCTTTGATGGGGAGAAAACTGTAACACTTATTACAGGTTTAACAAATCCCAGAACCATCGTTGAAAAAGCTGGATTTAACCTTGATGTTAATGATGAGTTAATTCTTGATGATTTTTCAGAGGACAACGGTGGCACAATTGAAATAAACCGCAGTAAGCTTGTCAGAGTTGAAAGTGATGGCAACGTAGCATACGTTCTTGCCTATGACGATACTGTATCAGAGATTATTGATAAGTCCGGTTTCACTATTGAAAAGGACGATGTAATTGATGCAGGTCAGGATGTTTCAACATCTGAAGAGGTTTATGATGGTATGCAGGTTTATATTAAAACTGCATACACAATTACTATCAGCCATGATGGTACTCAGGATAAGGTTACAATGGTTGGCGGTACAGTTAAGGATGCCCTTGAAAAGGCTGAAATAACAGTTACCGAAGACGATATTGTATCACCTTCTCTTGATTCACAGTTGATTGGTGACGCTTCCATTACTATCAAAAGAGTTAAATATGTAACCAGGACAGAAAAGGAATCTATTCCTTACTTTACTAAAACAGAACAAAACTCTGATATGTATGTAAACGAGACCAAGGTAACAACTGAAGGTGTAGAAGGTACAAAAGAGCTTATCTACCTTGATAAGGTTGTAGATGGTGTTGTAGTTTCTTCTACATTTAAGGGTGAGAAAGTTACTGCTGAGCCTGTTACAAAGGTTATAAATGTTGGTACTAAGAGAATTAACCACATTTCAGCTTACGAAGGTAACGGAGCTCCAATCTCAGAGATGGAAGTTCCATCATCAGTAAAACTTGATGAAAATGGCGTTCCTGTAAATTATAATTATGTTATCACTGGTAAAGCAACAGCTTACACAGGTGACCCAATTACAGCTACAGGTACAGTTCCATTCCCAGGCGAAATCGCCGTAGACCCCACAGAAATTCCCTATGGCTCAAAGCTCTACATTGTTTCAGCAGATGGCAAATACGTTTACGGTTATGCTATTGCTACTGATACAGGTGGATTTGTTGAGATGGGTAATGCAGACATTGACCTTTTTATGAATACTGAAGAAATGTGTCAGGAATGGGGTAACCGTCAGGTTAAAATTTACGTTCTCAACTGAATTTAAGCACTGCATTTATTTGCAGTGCTTTTTTCTTTTAATATGGTTTATCTTGATTTTAATATATAAATGTGGTATATTTTCTGCTATGAAGAATTTAATTAAAATTATATGTATAGCTTTGATATCAGTAATGCTTTTGGGGCTTTGCTCCTGTAAAAAAGCTCCTGAATCAGGCTATAATGATAAACCGGATAATAACAGTAATTCAGCCGCTACTTCAGGTACTGTTCGCTTAACCTTCCCTGAAGGTTTTACAGTTACTCAGATTGCTTTGAAGCTTGATGAAAATAATGTCTGCTCTTTTGAAGATTTTATTGCTGAGGCGAATAATAAAGAGTATCTTTCAGATTTTGGCATAGAAATTGCTGACCCCGATGCACGCTCATTTTTACTTGAGGGCTATCTTTTCCCCGATACCTATGATTTTTATATTGGTGAAAGTGCATCATCTGTTATAAAAAGA
The DNA here is from genome assembly GCA_024404065.1 of Clostridia bacterium. Taxonomy (GTDB): domain Bacteria; phylum Bacillota; class Clostridia; order Oscillospirales; family Acutalibacteraceae; genus CAG-177. The sequence continues at coordinate 16,011 of JAKSQR010000013.1, forward strand.
TTTTTAAGAAACTTTAACAGCAAAATTACAGATGAAATGAAAGACAGAGCAGAAGAGCTTGGGTATTCTTTTGATGAAATAATTACTATTGCTTCTATTGTACAGGAGGAAGCAGGTAAACCCAGCGAAGATAAAAAGGTATCATCTGTTATTCATAACAGGCTTGTTTCTTTAACTATCAGAAAGCTTCAGTGCGACTGCTGCTCATTTTATCTCAGAGATAGCGTTAAGCCCTATGTAAGTGAAGAAAGATATGAAGAGCTTCTTCAGACTTACAGCACATATAACTGTATAGGCTTACCTGAGGGACCAATTACAAACCCAGGTATTGATACAATAAATGCAGCTTTATATCCCGCTGATACAGATTATTATTTCTTTATAAGTAACGATAACGGTGCTTATATTTATGCTCACTCATGGGAGGAGCATAGCAGAAATTGTATTGAAGCAGGTTTATGATAAAGGAGAAAGATTATGAAAAAGTATATTTCAATTATAATGGTTTTAATTCTTGCTTTAGGTGTTTTTGCTGCCTGCGGTAAGAAGGATGGTAAAAATGATGAAACTACAACAGAGCCTTTTGTATCTGAAAAGCTCAGTGACGGTGATTTTGATTATGAAACTTTACCTGATGGCTCAGCCAAGGTAGTTGCTTATAAATATAATCCCGGTAAGGGTGAGCTTCATATTCCTGAAGCAATCGGTACAGTTGCAGTAACTGCTATTGCTGACAGCGCATTTGAAAATGCTACAAATATCCGTGAGATTTACTTACCTAAGTCAATCAAGTCAATCGGCAGCAAAGCCTTTAAGGGTTCCTCACTTACAAAAATTATTACTACATCCTGTAAAGACCTTACATCAATAGGCGACGAAGCTTTTGCTGATTGTAAAAATCTTATTCAGGCAGATATAAGCGCATCAGTAACATCTATTGGTAAAAACGCTTTTGCTAATGATGATGCAATTGTTTCTTTAGTATTCAGAGGTAAAGCACCATTAAAGCTTACTGCAGATATGTTTACAGGCGCTAAAATTCGTACAATCTTTACTGATTATGAGATTAAAGAAATAAAAACTTTTGCAGAGGAAATGGGCTTCGGCTATAAGGTAAACGGCTGATTTAATTAAATATTTTTCCTGCAGCAGGTATTTTTAATGCCTGCTGCTTATTTTTATGTAAATATTGGTAAAATTCTTTGCTATAAAAAATGAGAAAAAACGAGCAAAACGGAGTATTTCGGAGGAAAACAGAGCTTATCATTTATTCGCTTTGTTTTTACATAAATTCTTTATAATTTTTTATTGACATTTAATGATTTTTGCAATATATTTATTTTATTCTGCAGATGGATTTCTGCCGTAATGAAGGGAGATAGATAGTTGAAAGACAATGTTATTATCGATTTGAAAAACATCTCTGTTTCTTATGGAGATAATAAGGTTCTTGATAACCTTAACCTCTACATTCGTGATAAGGAATTTATAACCTTTTTGGGCCCTTCTGGTTGTGGTAAAACTACTACACTCAGGGTTATTGCCGGTTTTATTGATCCTGACGATGGAGAGGTTATTTTTGATGGTAAAAAAATCAATGATATTCCTCCTCATAAGAGAAATGTTAATACCATTTTCCAGCGCTATGCACTTTTTCCACATCTTAATGTATATGAGAATGTAGCGTTTGGTCTCCGTATTAAAAAAATGCCCGAGAAACAGATTAAAGAAACTGTTGAAGAAATGTTAGCGCTTGTAAACCTTAAAGGCTTTAATAAGCGAAATATAAATTCTCTTTCCGGTGGTCAGCAGCAGAGAGTTGCTATTGCACGTGCTCTTGCTGTTCATCCCAGAGTTCTTCTGCTTGATGAACCTCTTGGCGCTCTTGACCTTAAACTCCGTAAAGATATGCAGGTAGAGCTTAAAAATATCCAGCAGCGTCTTGGTATTACATTTGTATATGTTACCCATGACCAGGAAGAAGCTCTTTCCATGAGTGATACTATCGTTGTTATGGATGGTGGTCTTATTCAGCAGATAGGTACACCTACAGATATTTATAATGAGCCTAAGAATGCGTTTGTAGCAGACTTCATCGGCGAAAGTAATATACTTGATGGTGTAATGCTTGAAGACTGCCTTGTTGAGTTTTCAGGTCACAGATTTGAGTGCCTTGATAAGGGCTTTATGAAAAATGAATCTGTTGACGTAGTTGTAAGACCTGAGGATGTAGATGTAGTTAAGCCTGAGGAAGGTATGCTTAAGGGCGTTGTTTCATCCGTTACATTCAAGGGTGTTCATTATGAAATTATTGTGGATATCGGCGGCTTTAAGTGGATGATTCAGACTACTGATTATCAGCCTGAGGGCGCAAATATCGGCTTATTCATTGAGCCTGATGCTATTCACATTATGAAGAAGTCAAAATACTCTGGTTTGTATGGTGACTACAGCTCATTCAGTGATGAATTTGATGAGCTTTCAATAGTTGAGGAGGAAGAGGAATGAGAAGACGCTCAGATCTGGGCGCTAAACTCATTTCCGCCCCTTACGTTGTATGGGATATTCTCTTTATTGTAGCTCCCTTGATTTTTGTTGTTTATTATTCATTTACAACTAAATCAGGTGACTTCACCTTTGATAATATTACTCAGTTATCAAGGTTTATCCCTACATTTATCCGTTCTATATGGTTTGGTATAGAGGCTACTCTTATATGCCTTGTAATTGCCTTTCCTACAGCTTATATTATCTCACAGCGTACTGACAGAATTCAGCGCACTATGGTTCTTCTTGTAATGCTGCCTATGTGGACAAGCTTCCTTATAAGAACCTACTCATGGATGCTTATACTTGATAATAACGGTATTATCAATTCAGTGCTTACAAGCCTTAATCAGGCTCCTGTAAGGCTGCTTGGCTCAAACGCTGTTGTACTTGGTATGGTATATAACTTTTTACCATATATGATACTTCCTATTTATTCAGTTATGGCTAAGCTGGATTACTCTATGGTTGAGGCTGCACAGGATTTAGGCGGCAACAGAGCTACTGTTATTAAGCGCTGTATTATCCCTATGAGTATGCCTGGCGTAGTAAGTGGTATTACAATGGTATTTGTACCATCAGTAAGTACCTTCTACATTTCTCAGAAGCTGGGCGGTGGTATTGACCTTATCGGTGACGTTATTGAGCGTCAGTTCCAGCTTACTCAGAATTATAACTTAGGTGCATCTATTTCTCTTGTGCTTATGGTACTTATTCTTGTATCAATGGCTGTTATGAATAAGTTTTCAGATGAGGGGGAGATGGTACTGTGAAAAATTTATCCAAAATCTATGTTTTTCTTGTATTTGCATTCCTCTATGCACCTATTCTTTTACTTATTCTTTTCTCTTTTAACTCAGCAACAAGTACCTCTGTATTTGAAGGCTTTTCGCTTAAGTGGTACAGAGTTCTTTTCCAGAAGGAAGCAGTTTTAACTGCTCTTGGCAATACTGTTTTAATGGCTGTTGTTTCTTCGGTTATATCAACTGTGCTTGGCACTGCAGCAGCAGTTGGTATTGATAAATACAAAAAGGGTATAGCTAAAACATCAGTTATGGCTACTACCAATATTCCTATGATGAATCCTGAAATTGTTACAGGTATTTCAATGATGCTTCTTTTTGTATTTTTTGGCCGTATGCTTAATAAGGGCAATGTGCTTGGCTTTACCACCATTCTTATTGCTCATGTAACATTCTGCCTTCCTTACGTTATTCTTACAGTATTACCAAAGCTCAGACAGACTGATAAGAATCTTGCTGAGGCTGCTATGGACTTAGGCTGTAAGCCTGGCAAAGCATTTTTCAAAGTTGTATTACCTGCTATAACTCCTGGTATTATTACTGGTCTTATTATGGCATTTACACTTTCTCTTGATGATTTTATTATCACATATTTTACAAGTGGTCCTGGTTTCCAGACCATTCCTATTGTAATTTACTCAATGACAAAAAAGAGTGTTAAGCCGGATATGTATGCCCTTTCCACAATCATTTTTGTCAGCATTCTTGTCCTTCTTATCTTATATAACTTTGCTCAGTCAAAGAGTGATGCAAAAGACAAGAAAAAATAATAATTTTGTTTGGAGTGATGAAGGTGAAAAGAATTGTTGCAATTCTCATTTCATTTGTTATTTTAACTGTATCAATACCTTTCACTGTTGCGTCAGCTACTGCTGCAAGTGAAAGTGAAATAGAAGCTCTCAGAGGCACTACACTTTACGTTTATAACTGGGGCGAATATATTTCTGATGGTTCAGATGATTCTCTTGATGTAAATAAAGCCTTTGAGGAAAAATATGGTATCAAGGTTGTTTATGATACCTACGATAATAACGAAGCTATGTACGCAAAGCTTAACAGCGGCGGCGTAAGCTACGATATCGTTGTTCCTTCAGACTATATGATTGAAAGAATGATAGTTGAAGGTATGGTAGAAAAAATTAACTTTGATAATATACCCAATTTCAGCAGAATCCCCGATAAGTATAAGAATCTTGATTATGACCCTACTGGCGAATATAGCATTCCTTATACTGTATCTTATGTTGGTCTTATTTATAACACAAAGCTTGTTAAGGAAGCTCCTGACAGCTGGGCAGCACTCTGGGATGAGCAGTATAAAGATAATATACTTATGTTCAATAACCCCCGTGATGCTTTTGCAATTGTTCAGAGCCTTCTTGGTATGGATTATAATATGGAAACTGAGTA
>JAKSQR010000130.1 GCA_024404065.1 Clostridia bacterium
TTTTTTACTTCAATATTATAGTCATTATGGAATTTTCAGGTGATGTAATCTCAGGCTTAAATGCTCCTTTGTAATCCTCCTTGAGCTCATTATCCTGAGTTGATTTTATAATGGTCATTTCTGCAAAATTACCCTTTATTTCTATCTCGTTATCCTCACCCTCGTTAACTACAATTATAACTGTTTCACCATTTGGAGTAATGAATGCAAATGCGTTGAAGGTGTTATTATCATTTGTGGGATGTAAACCAATATCAAGGGCAACAGAGTTAATGGGAATATACTTTGAAAAATGAGCAAAGCCGTAGTATCTTTTTGCAACATACCACTCGTCAAAATCTGGTGTGGCAGTAATGGTTGCATCGCTGTAATCAAAGCCATCCTCTTTAATTGAGTAGTTGTTTACTGCTACCCAGGCTGTCCAGCTTTCTGCACCGCCATAGATTAAATCCTGACCAATTATTCTTGCGGTGATAAGCGCACCCTTAAAATCCTTTGTATGGCTCTTGTTAGGCAGTTCGCACCATTCACTCATATCAAAACGGAACTGTGGGTATTTCTTAACTATTGTGTCCTTAAATTCGTATCTGTCCTCAGGCTTATCATCACTGTGATATGAGTGATATGCAAAAATATCCATCACCTGCATAATAAGCTCATCTTTTGCAATGGCCTCAATGTATTCAGGCGTAAATTCAAGCATTGCACCGGATTCAGGACCATAAAGCTTTACATTCATTTTACGCTTTATGATTTCCTCTGCAAAAATGTGGTAAACCTCTATAAGCTCTTCAGTTTCATAATGGCAGCCCTCCTGCCATACATAAGAGCCACCCCATTTCCATTGAGGCTCATTTATGGGGCTGATATGTGTTACGGGCAAGCCCTCATCTATAAAATGCTGAGCTACTGTAAGCACATAATCCGCAAACTTGCGGTAATTCATTTTAGGAATGTTACAGGTGTGATATAAAAGGCTGCCGCTTGCCTGACCTGTTGATGTCTGACTGTAGTGAGGGGAATTGCAGAATAAAATAAGGGTATCAATATTGCCCTTTGCAAGGCACTTTTTCATCATATCAACCGCATTTTTATCCCTTGTGAAATCCCAGCTTGTTTCCTCTTTTTCTCTGTCAAAGAGCATAAAGCTTTCGGTCCTGCGCCAGGGGTTTGCCACACGGCAGTTATCCTCATCTGTGCCACCGCCTATGTTATAGCGATATATATTAAGCTTTAATCCGTCATCGCCGTATAATAAGTCTGCGATTTCGTCAGCAGCCTTGCCACTGCAGTATTGGCTCCACCAGCAGGCAGATGTGCCAAAGCCGTAAAGCTTCTGTAATTTTTCAGCATTTGTTAAATCAAGTTTCATAGCAAAAAGCTCCTTGTGTAATATGCTTTAAGTATAAATTTGCCATTGATAAAAGTCAATTGCAGATAGGAAATAAGCATAAAATTTTATATTCAAAGACCAACAAAAATCCCTATGGCAAATGTACCATAGGGATAGTTAAATTAAAGTGATGCTTTGATAGCTGCAAGAAGCTCGTCATACTCTTCGTAAGCAGGGTACTGAGGATAATCCTTTTTAATCTGCTCAGTGCTCTTAAAGAGGAAGCCTGCCTTTGATGCCTGAATCATACCAAGGTCATTAAAGCTGTCGCCACTTGCAATGGTTTCATAGCCCATGCTCTGAAGTGCCTTAACTGTGGTAAGCTTGCTCTTTTCACATCTCATCTTAAAGCCTGTGATTTCGCCATTCTCTGCAACCTCAAGAGTATTGCAGAAAATTGTAGGCCAGTTAAGCTTCTTCATAAGGGGAGTAGCAAACTGCTCAAATGTATCGCTTAAAATAATAACCTGTGTAATTGAACGAAGCTCATCAAGAAACTCCTTTGCACCGGGCATTGGGTCAATCTTAGCAATAACATCCTGAATCTCTTTAAGACCAAGACCGTGCTCCTTGAGGATGTTAATTCTGTATTTCATAAGCTTATCATAATCAGGCTCATCACGGGTTGTGAGCTTAAGCTCAGGTATACCTGTAACCTCTGCAAATGCAATCCAGATTTCGGGCACAAGAACGCCTTCCATATCAAGGCAAACAATATTCATAATTATTCCTCCGAATAAAAAATTTACTCTAAAAATATACGCTTATCAAAGAAGTCTGTCAAGACCGTCAAGGCTGTAATCTTCGCCGTTTCTCTTCTTTTCAAGCTGAGTCATAACCTTATCAACATTCTTTCTGGTCATGGGGTATAAGATACAACCAATTACGCTTATTATCATAAGAATTGCGGGTATAACTGTGGAGATATTCTCCATACCGCTTATGATGTGAGGGTCGGTAACAGGGGCAAATAATGCTTCGTTACCTGCAATGTCGCCGGATTTATCATAGCCGTAAACTGTAAGCATCTGACCAGCAATAAGAATACCACAGGCAGAGCCGAATTTCTGGAAGAACTGAGGCAGAGCGGTAATAACGCTCTCTCGTCTTACACCATTTTTAAGCTCATCAAGCTCAACAAGGTCATAACCCATTGTGTAGAAGAAGGTCCAGAATGCGCCTGCTGCAATACCTAAAAGACCAGGGCAAACAATGCACATTACCTTAAAGCCACCAATAGTTGCATCAAGGCCTATAAGCTTTGCAATTATTTCGCCAACAGCAACAAGGCTGATGAAAAGTATGCAGGTAAATCTGCGGTCTGTTTTCATTGCAATTTTTTCAGCAATGGGTACTGTGATTGCCATAAATACAACAAGTGAAAGTATAACAATTGCTATACCGTCATCATAGCTCATACCTATGCAGTCAATAACCATGTATGTAAGGTTGCTCTGAATCATTGATGAGCCTGCAAGGTAGAAGAAAATGAATACAAGGAACCATTTTGTAGGCTTAAGTCTGAAAATATCACCAAAGGTCTGAAGGGTTTCTTTAACTGTAATGCCCTTTGCGTCAGAATTCTTTTTAGGCTCATATACGCCGTTAAGTGATTTGCAGCAGACAAAGCCCAAGGCAATAGCACCAATGCTGATTATTCCAGCAATTACTGCGTAAGCGCTTGTTTCATATTTCTTGCCAAGTAATGTCATTACTGTAGGTACAAGTGCGGGTAAAATATTGCCAAGGCCGATAGCAACTGCATTTAATAAAGATGCAAGTGAGCGGATGCTTGTACGCTCATCATAATCCTCTGTAATTTCAGCAACTACTGCATAGTAGGGGATAGTATATGTGGTGTAGAATACCCAGAGAAGCAGGGTGATAACTGAGTAAACAATTACCTTAGCAAGCTGACTTGTAAGACCTGCGCCAATGGCGGTCCATGCAAGTACAAATACTACGCCAAGAGGTATAAGGCTCATTTTCATCATCTTGTTTTTATTTACCTTAGGGCTGTCACCGTAGGCACCAATGAGTGGGTCTGTGATTGCGTCCCAGGCAATTGAAATAAAGATAACGATGGATGCAAGGCTGGGCTTGATTTTTGCAATTTCAATAAGGAAAGTAAGGTAATATGTGTAAAACATATTGTAGGGCATACTTTCTGCAAAAATACCAAGGGCATAGCCAAACTTCTTTTTCTTTGTAAGGGTATTCATACAAATTCTCCTTTTTTTATTGCAGATTATTAAAAATGTGCTATAATTTCATATAGTAATTAAACGGAGGTGTTACCATGCACGACCATCACGAGCATCACCATCACGAGGCAGCCGATGCAAACGAAGCAAAGGTACTGCTTAAATATATGCTGGACCATAACAAATCTCACACAAATGACCTTGAGAAGCTTGCATTAAAGCTTAAAGAGGCAGGCAGCACAGAGGCCTGTGAGGATGTTATGAAAGCTATGGAAATTTATAACAAGGGCAACGAATTGCTTGAGAGCGCCCTTAGCAAAGCAGGTGAATGATATGTGCCTTTCAACAGCTTATAAAAACGAAATGGAAGAGGCAAACGCCATAATGGAAAATGTTATGACCGTTGAATGCCTTCAGGGCAAGGTAATACTTACTGACCTTTTCGGCCGTAAAACTGAGGTGGAGGGCAGCCTTAAAAAGGCAAGCCTTACCGATGGTTATGTAATTATTGATGTAGCCTGATTACTTAAAGAGGTTACCTATAACTGATGGGAAAACTATAGTGAGCAGCACCACAATTATGCCTATAAGCTTTCTTATAAAAGTAATCAAGATTGTCACCTCGTTCTATGTTTATAAAAGTATTATATAACTATAAAGCTTAGTATTCAATACAAAATTAAAAAGACCCTCTGCCATTTTTTCAGGCGGAGGGTTTATTTTTTTAATACAGAATTATCAGATTATTTCATAA
>JAKSQR010000131.1 GCA_024404065.1 Clostridia bacterium
CTCTTACCTACTGTTACAAGAAGTACAAGCATTACAAGAAGGAGTGCTACAAAGATGATAAATGCAGCAAGGAACTTGCCCTTTTCCTTACGACCCTTTGAGAAAAGGAACATTACAAGGGGAGCAGCACAAAGGAATGCAAATACAAGTGCGCCGGTCCAGTGAGCAATTCCTCTGGGTCTTGCAAAGCTGTTACCAACATCCTCACCAAGTGAGGGGCAGTTAATTGTCATATAAATTGCAGCAGAGCCAAGTGAGCCGAGAATAACTGCAACCTTGTTGCTGTAATTATACTTTCTGAAGCAGTACATTGTGTTTGTGAAAACTGTTGCGGATGCGATTACGCCCCAACCTCTGAAATGCCAGGGATAGTCAAGACCAATCATACTTGCAGTAATAAATTTAACCTTATCTGCAAATGTAGCAGCAACCTGTACGCCTGTTGCTTTATCAATCATATCAACGGGGAAGAAGCCATACCATGTTACATAAACACAGCCGAATATACAGCCTGCGATACATAAAATTTTAGTAAGCTTTGATACCTCATCTGCATAAAGTATCTTTTTAAGGTAAACAACAAAGAGTAAAAGGCAGATTACAGATAAAGCGGTCCATGCCCAGAAAAGGGGCTCACTTCCGTGAAGACCTGTAATTGTTGCGTGGGTAACACCGTCTACTGTGCGCTCTGCAAGGCTGTCGTAGCTGCCAAGCACAAGGTTTTTCATCCAGCCAATCATCCATACAGCGTAAGCAATGGCAATAGCCACCCACATAGCCACATAGCCCTTAGGCATATTTCTCTTTTCAATTTCGCTCATTATATTTCCTCCTTAAATTATTGGTATAAAGAAAAGCCAATAGTCGTTGCCTTTTAATACCTTTGCAAACAAATCACTTATTGCTTTGAAGATTTTTGTAAGCATGGGCATTAAAGTATATTTTAAAAAGCTGCTGTCAGCGTTGCTGTTTATGAGCTTTGCACTTTCCATAGCCTTATAAAATTCTTTTTCAACCTGAAGTGTTTCAGCCTGACTCCACTCCTTGCTTGCCTTGAGAGCCTCAGCTTTTTTGTAAGCACTTTCACATTTTTCAAGCTTATTTGCTTTTACCTTTGATTTATCAGCCTCATTATACTGCCTCATAAGTCTTTCAATGGTAGATAAATCACGGTATTCGTTAAACTGCCTGTAGCCACCGCTGTTTTCTCTTGCGTCCTTAATGCTCTTATCAGTAATAATAGCAACGCAAAGACCGATTACATCATTAACAGAGCTTTGTAATTTAAGATGGCTCTGATTTTTAACAAAGAAGGTTTTATCGGGCAGGGCACAGGTGCCTGCATCCACAATGCCGTCAGGGTCAATATAGGTTGAATCTATTGCAGGCTTGTAGCTTTCGGGGAAGCTTTCGCCAAGGGGAGCAAAGGTAGCGCCTGCACTTGTTGATGTAGACTGAATAATCTCATCAGAGCTTTGTTTATAATGCTCAACAGCAGGGGGAAGCTGCAGGTTGTAGCCTGTAATTACAAAAATGTCTACGCCCTCTGCTTCAAGCTCTTTAATTCTGTTTTTTGAATTTTTCTGTATGTTATAGTATCTGTCTGTCATCTCTTTAAGAGCTTTATGCTCATCATCAGAGATGTATTTTTTTGCCATCTCAGGGTACATTTCAGAGGGAACAAGTGCCCACATGCTCTGGCAGTTTCTTATACATTTGCCAAGCACATCATCAAGGGCTCTCTCAAGTGCCTCCTGCAAAAAGTCACTGAAAAGCTCCTGTGGAATTGCTCTTGCTATGGCATTGCCTGCATAGCCTAAAGCCATATATTCCTCTGCTGCAATGGATACTATGCCGGGCACTAAATCATTATAAAGGGCATAGCCGTTGTTAAATGTAGTTTTGCCTGCCATAAGGTCACCTAAAAGATAGGAGCCATCAAGGGCAGCTGCCGCAAGAATAATTCTGTCTATTTCAGTTTTATCAATATAATCTGCAAGGTAGGTATTTGCAATTGTACCACCAAGGCTAATAAACACAAGGCTTACCTTGCTGTGACCTGTCTGAGCCTTTACCATATCAATATATTCATTCAGGTTTTTTGCATCCTCAAGGATATTACCGAATGAGCTGTATGAGTAGTAATAGGTGTGGTCATAGCCTGCCTTTTCGCAGTAGGCAGTAATATCTACCTGACTGTGAATAAAATCATACTGAGTTTCGTATTTTGTGGTAGGCTTTACATTGCCGTTTTCGTCCTTTGCATAGCCTTTAGCGTAGCCGTAGGATTTATCAGCAACATTTTTACACTCCTCAAGGGAGTACCAGTATTTATCGGTCGCATCTTTATTTACTCTTGTGCCGTCAGGATTAAAATAATGGTCAGCAAAGCTCTTGCCAAATATTTCAATTATAACATCAAGAAGCTCCTGCCTGTCTCTTTTAGCCATAGCCTTAAGAATGGCGGGCAGCTTTGCTTTTATTTCCTGTTTAACCGCTTCGGTATCAAACATAAAGGCAAGGTCCATACCCTCAACAATGGGGAAGCCATCTGAGGTCATAATGTCTTTGCCGTCTTTACCCTGCACATAAGTCTGACTCTGCATAATACCAGGCACAATTATAAGAGGGGAGTATTCACATTCTCCCTTACATTCAGTTTTGCAGTCTGTATCATAATCAGGAATATCTGCTGCAAAGCTGTAGGGTAAAATTGAAGCGCTGAGTATTACTGCAAGGATTACGCACAATATCTTCTTTATCTTCATAATACGCCTCCGCAGAAAAATTTAACGGATTAACTTCGGGCAAAATCATTGTATCATAGCAATTTACACATATCAATACGGAATTTATTGATTATTAAGTGAATTGAAATAAAAAAATTAAGTGGTATAATTATATGGAACTTTGTTTTACGAAGGAGAATATTATGGAATACAATGTTGTTATTATAGGCGCAGGTCCTGCAGGTATTTTTACTGCTCTTGAAATGCTCAATATGGGCACAAAGCAGAAAATACTTATAGTAGAGAAAGGCGCAGCTATAGAGAAAAGAGCATGCCCTAAGGCAAAGGTAGGCCACTGTGTAAACTGCAAGCCCTACTGCCATATCACAACAGGCTTCTCAGGTGCAGGTGCATTCTCAGATGGTAAGCTCTCACTCAGCTACGAGGTAGGCGGAGATTTACCCTCACTTATAGGTGAAGATTTTGCACAGCAGATGATAGACTATACTGATAAAATCTACCTTCAGTTTGGTGCAGACGAAAAAATTGAAGGCTTAGGCAATAATAACGCAGTTAAGGATATAAGAAAGCGTGCTATTGAGGCAGGCTTAAAGCTTGTTGACTGTCCCATAAGACATTTAGGCACAGAGAAGGCACACGATTTATATTACGCTATTGAAAAATATCTGCTTGAGCATGGCGTAGACATTATGTTTGGCTATGAGTGTGATGATATTATTATGGATGGTGACAAGTGCCTTGGCGTTTGCATTACCAACGGCTCATCAAACGAAGAAATCCGTGCAGACCATACAATTATTGCCACAGGCCGCAGAGGTGCAGATTGGCTTGAGGCAAAGTGTGCACAGCACAATATAGCACATCAGCCAGGTACAGTTGATATCGGTGTAAGAGTTGAGGTGCGTAATGAGGTTATGGAAACCGTTAATGAGGTGCTTTATGAATCCAAGCTTATCGGTTATCCTCTTCCCTTTAAGAATAAAGTGCGTACATTCTGCCAGAATCCAGGCGGATTTGTAAGCCAGGAAAATTACGATAATGACCTTGCTGTTGTAAACGGACATTCATACAAAGAGATGAAATCCAACAACACCAATGTTTCCGTTCTCTGCTCCCACAATTTCAGAGACCCGTTTAACCAGCCTATTGCCTATGCGCAGAAGGTAGGTGAGCTTACCAATATGCTTGGCGCAGGTCACATTATGGTACAGCGTTTTGGTGATATTTTAGATGGTAAGCGCACATGGCCCAAGGAGCTTTCACAGAGCAATGTACGCCCCACTCTTGTGGATGCAGTAGCAGGCGATATCACCGCCGCAATGCCTTACAGAGCAATGGTAAATATTATTAACTTCATCAAGGCTGTTGATAATGTTGTACCCGGCTTTGCATCAAGAGAAACTCTGCTTTATTCACCTGAGCTTAAATTCTATTCCAACAGAATTAAAATGGATCAGGATTTCAACACCAATGTTGAAGGCCTTCACTGCTTAGGTGACTCCAGCGGCTGGACAAGAGGCCTTATGATGGCATCCGTAATGGGTGTGCTCATGGGCAGAAAGCTTGCAGAAAAAGAAAAGAATGCATAAATTAAAAGCAC